>NZ_JBFANF010000014.1:0-157352 GCF_040674675.1 Dactylosporangium sp. NPDC049742
CGCTTACGCGGTGCGGGTGGCCACCGCCCAGCTCAACACCCACGCCAACCCCTGGATCTGGGGACGGCCCGCACCACCGAACCGCACACTCCGCCACAAGTTCGTGTACCACCTTTAACGAACGTTGCACTAGGCGAGCTGCGCCGCCCCGAACGACACGGAGAAGCGCTTGCACCAGATCGTCACGGAGCGCAGGCTCGCGAGGTCGGTGCCGGCGGGGATCGCGTAGGCCTGGTCGCCCTTGTTGCCCTTCAGCCTGCCGAGTTCGACGTATTTGCCGTCGTCGAAGACCCGCCAGCCCGCCTTGCCCGCGACGACCTGCTGGTCGGTGAGCCAGACCCGCAGGTCCGGCCCGTCGGAGGTGCTCAGCCCGGCGATCTCCAGCCGGTGGGTGCCGTCGGCCGCCCGGACCAGCCGCGCCGTCCCCGACGTGTCGTGCTCGTGCGTGACGAACGCGCCGCTCGCCACGACGACCGGCGCCGCGGCGGTGCCGCTCCGCGTCGCTTCGGCGCTGCCCTGCACCTGACCCGTCGCGGTCGGCACTGTCGGCACTGTCGGCCCGGTCGGCGCCGTCAGGGCCTCGTGGACGGTGGTGTCGGTGAACAGGCGCCACGGCGCGAACCAGTACAGGCCGAACCCCAGCACGGCGACGAGGACGGCGGCGACGACCAGCTTCCATCTCATGCGCTTCAGTGAACCGGCCGCCCGTTCCGCGCGGCAGCCTCCGCGCGCTTACCGGGTGCTTACGGTTCGCCCTATGCGGGCAGGATGCGGGCCGCGGCGGCGGCGGTGTGCCAGCGGCTGACGAAGCCGAAGATCTGGCCGTACAGCTCGTCGTCGGAGAACTGGTCGATGTCGTCGATCGGGATGAAGCCCGCGTTGTCGACCAGGCCACCGCGGACGTTGTCGAGGCGGGCGAGGACGCCGTAGTCGGCCACGCCGAGGCCGAGGAACATCCAGTACACGGGGCGGTCGCTCGAACGGACCAGCAGCTCCGTGATCTGCTTCTCCGCGTGGACGCCGCCGTCGGACCAGAACAGCACGAGCGTCGGGTGGGGTGACGGCTCGGCGGCGGTCCAGTCCAGGATCTCCTTCATGACGCGGGGCTCGAAGTTGCCGCCCTCGGCGCGCTTCTTGTCGGCGGCCAGGCGGTCGAGGTAGTCGTGGGCGTCGGCGACGCGGACCGGGGCGGAGCGGACCGGGAAGTCGCCGAAGAACCACACCTCCATCTCACCGTTGTCGTCGAGGAGGTCGGCGATCACGACCATCCGCTCCAGGGAGCGCTGCATGACACCGGTGCGGAAGAGCTTCTTCGTGGAGCCGCTGCAGTCGATCGCCAGCACTACCCGGAACGTGCGCCCGTCGAGGCCGCTCTTGACGAGGGAGACGGCGACGGCGTACTTGCGCAGGTCGACGTTCGACGCGCCGGGCGCGGGCTTGGCGAGGCTGATCTGCTTGGCCTTCGTGAGGCCGACGGCCGGCGCCGCAGGCGACGGGCCCGCCGACGGTGGAGGCGGCGCGAAACCAACCGGCGCGGCGGCCGGAGCGGCCGAGGGCGGTGGGGGCGCGAAAGCCGGGGGCGCGAAGGCCGGCGCCGCAGTGGCCGGGGGCGCAGTGGCCGGGGGCGCGGGCTCCTCGTCGACCGTCAGGCCGGCGTCGGTGACCAGGCCGCGCAGGCCGTCGGTGAAGCCGTCGCCGACGCAGCGGACCTTGATCGCGTCGCGGTGGCGGTAGACGTCGCCGACGATGAGGGCGTCCTGGACGTCGGGGGTGCCGAGGTCGAGGCCGTACAGCTCGCCGTCCGGACCGTGCACCGAGGCGCGCAGCCCCGGCACCGCGGCGAAGGTGCCGCCGGCGACGGTCAGGCCGATCCTGACCCGGACCGTGGAGCCCGACCAGCCGCCCGGGGTGACCTGGAGTTGGTGCCGGGTGACGCCGGCGACGGTCTGCGGCGGCAGCCACCGCGCCCCCGCCCCGCCGGGCTGGTTGTAGAAGACCATCGCCTCGTCGCCGGGGGCCCGGCCGGACTCGTCCAGGAGAAACGCGACCAGGTCGACCTCGGGTCCCGCCGAGTGGCTCACTTCCACGGTGTACGACGCCGCCACCGGCAACGCCGTGTTCTGCCCTCGGGCCAGGATCGCAACGGTCACGCCGACGATTGCACCACAACGCGGCCAGTCCCGGACCGGCCTGGCCGGACAGACTGTCATGCCGCCCGGGTGGGGTGCATACCCGTGCACCACAGGAATCTGGAACTCGTAAGCGCACGGGCCGACGCCATGGCCCGTGACGACGGATCGCTGATCAGGGAGTACCCATGACCAGTTCCACTGCCGAGCGCGGCCGCACCGAGACCAGCGAGCGCGAAGAGGAAGGCCCGCTGCACCCGCTGCTGCTGGCCGCGCTCATGTCCCGCCGCGAGGAGCGCGGCGAGGGCATCTTCGAGCACCCGCTCCTCCTCGCGGCGCTCGCCCGGCGCCGCGGCGAGGAGGGCGAAGGCAGCATGATCGAAAACCCGCTGCTCCTCGCCGCACTCGCCCGGCGACGCCGCGAGGACGACAGTGAGAGCATGATCGAACACCCGCTGCTGCTCGCGATGCTCGCCCGACGCCGCGGCGAGGAGGGCGAGAGCAGCATGATCGAACACCCGCTGCTGCTCGCGATGCTCGCCCGACGCCGCGGCGAGGAGAGCGAAGGCAGCATCATCGAACACCCGCTGCTGCTCGCCGCGCTCGCCTCGCGGAAGCGGCGGGGCAAGAACATCATCGAGCATCCGCTCCTGCTGGCCGCGCTGATGGCGCGCAGCTGACCCGACCCCATCCCGGTCCCGCCCCCGGCCGCACCGCGCGGCCGGGGGCGGGGACGTTCGCCGACATCAAGGGAGGCACCATCGTGGCGGCTGAATCGTCGACACCACACGATCCCGAACAGCCACAGCAGGTCGAAGCACTCATCGACGAACTGATCCTGGAGATCCTCGACAGCGCCGACCAGGGGCACATCACGAAGACCCCCGGCCGGGGCCGGGGCCGCGGCCCGATGCCCGGAGGCCTGCTGGAGAGCGTCCGGGCCGGCATGGCACGGGGCGGCATGGCACGGGGCGGATCGACGCTGGAGCGGCTGCTCATGGCCGAGGCCCTCGCCGGGGTGCTCGCCGACGCGCTCGCACCCGCTCTGGCGGAGGCGCTCGCCCCCAGGATCATGAAGGTCCTGCAGGGCGAGGAGGAGGACGAGCCGGCCGGCGACGCGCGGACACCCGCGAAGACGCCGAGCCGGTCGCACACCCGCAAGTCGGAGTCGAAATAGCGCGGCGGCCGCTCCCCCACAGGAGAGCGGCCGCCTTGCTCGGCACCTACCGTGTTACGGGTGGGCCACCGGCCGGACCGCGGCGGCATCGCGGCGCATGATGAAGGCGCACGCGATCTCCGCGCACCCGATCACCAGCGCGCTGATCCCGGCCAGCAACACCATCGCGGTGAGCGTGGCGCCCGGCCACATGACGAACACGAGTCCGACGACCAGCGAGGCCACGCCCATGGTCGTGAGCCACACCCGCGTCCTGCCGTGCGTCATCAGCCCGATGCCGATCTCGGACAGCCCGGTCAGCAGCCAGGCCAGCCCGACGATCAGCGCGAGGGCCGTCACGCCGGCGATGACGTCGCGCAGGCACGCGATGCCCACCACCACCATCGCCGCGCCCACCACGCCGGTCATCAGTCGCCGCCCCGCCGCCTGATGGTCGGTGAGGGCCGCCGCGAGCCGCATGACGCCCGCGACGAGCAGCCAGATGCCGACCAGCGCGCCGAGGACCCGCAGGGTCTCGCCCGGCCAGACGAGCACCACGAGCCCGAACAGCGCGGTGGCCACGCCGAGCACCAAGGTCTGCCGGAACGGCACCGCCGCCGCCTGCGACGACTTCTGCACCGCACCGCCGTGTCTCGCTGAGAACGTCGCCATGTCCCCTCCTTCTCACCTTCGTTCCACCCCACGATTCACCCGCGCACGGGCCACGTCATCGCCCGCGGAGGGTGGGGATGTCAGAAGGCGAGCCAGACGGCCGCCGCCGCGGCCACGAGCAGGCCGATGTTGAGCCCGATCAGCCGGGCCTCGCCGCGCGACAGGTGCACCGCGATGCCGCCGACCTGGATCAGCACCAGACCCGCCGCCGCCGCGACGGCCAGCCACGGCGCGATGCCGGTCAGCCGCGGCAGGATCAGGCCCGCCGCGCCGAGGACCTCCAGCACGCCGATCGTCCGGACGAGCGGCATCGGGACCCGGTCGACCCAGCCCATCATCGGCAGCAGCCGCTCCTGGCTCTGCACGGCTTTCTTGCCGCCGGCGTACAGGTAGAACACCGCGAGCAGCCCGCCGACGATCCAGTACGCGATCTCCATGTGCGCCCCTCACCAGGATGGTTACCAGTCGTAAGTGACCACATGGTGCGTCACTATTGAGGGGCTTACAAAAGGCACACGCGTGTGCGTGACGCACGAGGGATGGTCATGTCCGAGTACGAGCACACCTGCATGATCCGGGGCGACGGCGGCCGGACGATCCGCGCGATCCTCGACCAGATCTGCAACAAGTGGACCCTGCTGATCGTGGCCACCCTCGACCAGGGGACGCTCCGCTTCACCGACCTGCACCAGCAGATCCCGGGCATCTCGCAGCGGATGCTGACCCTGACGCTGCGCCACCTGGAGCGCGACGGCCTGGTCGCCAGGACGGTGCACGCCGAGGTCCCGCCCCGCGTCGAGTACACGCTGACCTCGACCGGCAAGAGCCTCATCGCGCCCGCGCTCGCCCTCGCCGGCTGGGCCATGGAGCACGTCCCGCACATCGAGGCGAGCCGGGCGGCCTACGAGGCGCGGTCCTGACCGGCGGTCAGTACTCGTCCTTGCGCCGCCACCAGATGCCGGTCTCGTTACGTCCCAGCGGCGCCCGGTCGAGCCACTGGTACATGCCCCAGATCGCGTCCACGCCGCGCTCGTAGGTGGAGTACGTGTGGTGGACGGCGCCGTCCTCGTCGCGCACGAACGCGCTCAGGCCCGGGCCCTGCTGCCGGTAGGTGGACCAGTCGACGCCGACCCCGCCGGCGAGCTCGAGCACGTCGGGGCGCATCTCCCCGGACTCCGGCGGCCGGACGTCCATCTGCCGGTAGTTGTACTCCACGCTGCCGGACCGCCACTCCTCGGCGGAGTGCGTCACGCGGAAGTCGTAGTTGAAGTCGCTGCCGGCCGACGACGCCCACGGGAACGTCCAGCCCATCCGCTCCCGGTAGGCCAGCAGCTTCGCCAGCGGCGCCTGCGACACGGCGTGCAGCGTCACGTCGTGGTTCGCGAGGTGGACGACGGATCCGTTGAAGCCGTCCGCGATCGAGGAGCACGACGGGCAGCCCGCGGTGTAGTCCGGCCCGAACATGAAGTGGTAGATCAGCAGCTGTGACCTGCCGCGGAACAGGTCGGCGAGGGTCGCCGGCCCGTCCTCGGTGTCGAAGCGGTACTCCTTGTCGATCCGCACCCACGGCAGCTCCTGCCGCTGCCGGGCCACGGCGTCGCCGCGCCGGGTGAGCTCCTTCTCGGCCTCGAGCAGCTCCAGCCGCGCCGCCAGCCACTCCTCGCGCGTCCCGACCTTGTGGTCGATCATCTCTTCCCCCTGACTCAGGTCTCTGTAGCAACCCAACGGTTGCACAATCTCCGACCTAACGCAACCAAAAGGTTGCGTCAGTTTTCGTGTAAGCAATGCGACACGGGCTTGCGGACCGGTCGCCGACTACGACAGCGTGCACTCGTACTTTCACTGACCGCGATGTATCCGTACGCCTTGCACAGTCACGGGGGTGACCGAGCTTGACGGTTGAGTTCGCCGCGTTTCCCGAGGGGGAAGTGCTCGCCAGGCGGTCGGCGCGGCAGCTCGCGGAGGCGGTGGCGGCGCTCGCGCTCATCGTGCTCTTCTCGCCGCTGCTGCTGGCGGCCTACGCCGCGGTCGCCCTGACCAGCCCCGGGCCCGCCCTGTTCCGGCAGGACCGGGTCGGCCTGCGCCGCCGGGTCTTCACGATGTTCAAGTTCCGCACCATGTACGACGGCAACGACGACACCGAGCACCGCCGCCTCATGCGCGAGCAGCTCGTCGCCGAGGTGCCGCCCACCGGCGGCGAGCCCGGCATCTACAAGTTCGCCCGCGACCCCCGCGTCACCCCGGTCGGGCGGCTGCTGCGCCAGTACAGCGTCGACGAGCTCCCGCAGCTGTGGAACGTCGTGCGCGGCGAGATGTCGCTGGTCGGCCCGCGCCCCTACGTCCCGTGGGAGGCGGAGCTCTTCCCCGCCGACATCGAGCGGCGCTTCAGCGTGCGGCCCGGCATGACCGGGCTGTGGCAGGTCAGCGGCCGCAGCACGCTCGACTTCCGCAGCGCGCTGCGGCTCGACGTGCACTACGCCGACCACCGGTCGCTCTGGCTGGACCTGCGCATCCTCGCCCGCACGGCGATCGTCGTGTTCGACCGCTCGGCAAGCCGGTAGCCGGGTGCCTCGGCGTCCCCGCCGGCCACGGGTCCGGCACATCGCGATCGTCGTGGCCAACCTGCCCGCCGAGCGGGACCGCCGCGTCATCCGCGAGAGCCTGTCGCTGGAGTCGCGCGGCTACGGGGTGACGATCATCGCCCCGCGGGGCGCCGCGCGGGGGACCCTGCCGGGCAGCCGCGACGTGCGCCTGCGCCCGTACCCGCTGCTGGTCACCGGCTCCGGCGTCGTCACCTTCGCCCTCGAGTTCGTGTGGTCCTTCCTCTGCGTCGCCGTCCGCCTCGCCGGCGAGGTCCTCCGCGGCCGCGCCCATGCTGTGCAGGTCTGCAACCCGCCCGACGTGTACTGGCCCCTCGCCCTGGTGTTCCGGCTGCTGCGCCGCCCCTGGGTCTTCGACCACCACGACCTGTGCCCCGAGATCCTGGCCACCCGCAGCGGCTCGGACGGCGGGGGGCTCGCCTTCCGCGTCCTCGTCCTCTTCGAGTGGCTCACCCTGCGCACCGCGACCGCGGTCTTCGCCACCAACGAGTCGTTCCGCGCCAACGCGCTGCGCCGCGGCGTCCCCGCGGACAAGGTGACCGTCGTGCGCAACGGGCCCTCGGCGCGCGAGGTCGGCGTGGCGTCCCCCGCTCCCCCGGCCGGGCACCGGATCGCCTACCTCGGCGTGCTGGGCCCCCAGGACAACGTCGAAGGCGCCGTGCTCGCCGCCGAGGAGCTCACCCGCCGCCGCGGCCGCACCGGCTGGCGCATGGTCATCGCCGGCGACGGCGAGTCCCGGCCCGCCCTCATGAAGCTCACCGCGGACCGCGGCCTGTCCGACGTCGTCGAGCTCCCCGGCTGGCTCGACGCCGTCGAGGTCGACGCCCTCCTGCACACCGCGACCGTCGCCATCCAGCCCGACCTCCCGACCCGCATGAACGACCGGTCCACGATGGCCAAGACCGTCGAGTACCTGGCCCGCGGCGTCCCGGTCGTCGCCGCCGACCTCACCGAGACCCGCCGCACCGCCGCCGGCGCGGCGCTCTACGTCCCCGCCGCCACCCCGGCCGCCTTCGCCGCAGCCCTCGACGCGCTGCTCGACGACCCGCCCCGCCGCGCGGCCATGAGCGCCGCCGGCCGCCAGCGCTTCGAGACCTTCCTGTCCTGGGACCACCAGGCCGAGGCCTACCTCGCCGTCTGGTCCCGCCTCCTGCCCACCGCCGCCACCCGGATCCCCGCCCAGCGCCCGTCCCCCGACCCGGCGCCCCGCCGGGGGTCAGACGCAGATGACGGCGACGCCGGTGGCGCGGACGGCGGCGAGCTCGGCCGGGTCGGCGGTGGAGTCGGTGACCAGGGTGGAGACCTCCGCCAGCGGGGCGATGGTGGCCAGGCAGTCGCGGCCGATCTTTGAGCCGTCGGCGACGACGATGACCTGGGTGGCCCGGCGGAGCATGGTGGCGTTGGTGTTGGCCTCGATGTCGTCGTGGGTGGTGAGGCCGCCGGTGGCGGTGATGCCGTCGACGCCGATGACGGCCACCTGCAGGTGGAGTCCGTTCAGGGTGCGGTCGGCGATGGGGCCGACGAGCTCGTAGGACTGGGTGCGGGTGACACCGCCGGTCATGATCAGCTTCAGCCTGGGGCGCAGCGCCAGCTCGGCGGCGATGTTGACGGCGTTGGTGACGACGGTCAGGTCGACGCGGGTCGCCAGGAGCCGGGCGAGCAGGTGGGTGGTGGTGCCGCCGGTGAGGCCCAGGGTGAGCGGGCCGTGCGGGAGCAGCTCGAACGCGCGCTGCGCGATGCGGGCCTTGGCCTCGCGGTGCTGGCCGGTGCGGTAGCGGACCGGGAGCTCGGCGAGGGACGGGGACGCGGCGACGGCGCCGCCGTGGGTACGGGCGAGGAGCTGCTGGTCCTCGAGCGTCTGCAGGTCGCGGCGGATCGTGGCGGTGGAGACGCCGAACTCCGAGGCGAGCGCGCCGGCGTCGATGGAGCCGCTGCCCGAGACGCGGGACAGGATCGCCGAGACGCGGTCGGCGCGGCGGCGGCTCACCCGATCACCGAACAAAACGCGCAGTTCAGAATGTCCACTTGTGCAAGATACCTTGTGAGGCGAACAGGAAACGCGCAACCCTGGTTGGCATGACGGACACCGCGAGGGAGATCGCCAGCCAGCCCGAGACCTGGGCGCGAGCGGCGACCGTGGATGGCAGCGCGCTCACCGGACGGGGCGAGCGCACCCTGGTGCTGGGGTGCGGCACCTCGTGGTTCATGGCGCAGAGCCTGGCCGAGCTGCGCGAGGCCGCCGGCTTCGGCGAGACCGACGCCGTGTGCGCCTCCGAGTTCGTGCCGCGCCGCCGGTACGACCGGGTCATCGCCCTCACCAGGTCGGGCACCTCGACGGAGGTGCTGGACGCACTGCGGCGCATCCCGGGGAGCCCGCACCGGGTGGCGGTGACGGCGGTCGACGGGGAGCCGGTCGACGACCTGGTCGACGAGCGGATCCTGCTGGACTTCGCCGACGAGCGCAGCGTCGTGCAGACCAGGTTCCCGACGACGCTGCTGGCGGTCGCCCGCCACGCGTACGGCGAGGACCTGTCGCACCTGGTCAAGGATGGCGAAGCGGCGCTGGCGGCGGAGCTGCCGGCGAGCGTGCGTGACGTCGGGCACCTGGTGTTCCTCGGCACCGGCTGGACCGTCGGGCTCGCCCACGAGGCGGCGCTCAAGATCCGCGAGGCCGCGCAGGCCTGGTCGGAGTCCTACCCGGCGATGGACTACCGGCACGGTCCGGTCGCGGTCGCCGGGCCGGAGAGCCTGGTGTGGGCGTTCGGCGCGGTGCCGGACAGCCTCGACGACACGATCCGCGGCGCCGGCGCCACCCCGGTGCGCAACGGCCTCGACCCACTGGCCCAGCTCGTGCTGGCGCAGCGCTTCGCCGTCGCGCTCGCGGAGCACAAGGGCCTCGACCCGGACCGGCCGCGGCTGCTGACCCGGTCCGTGATCCTGACCCAGCCATGATCCTCACGGTGACGCTGAACCCCGCGCTCGACGTCACGTACACGGTGGACGCGCTGGTGCCGCACGCCACGCACCGCGTCACGGCGGTGCGGGAGCGGGCCGGCGGCAAGGGGCTCAACGTCGCCGCGGTGCTGCACGCGCTCGGCGAGCCGGTCCTCGCGACCGGGCTGCTCGGCGGGGCGACGGGCGCGGCCGTCGCCGCCAGGACCGCGGTGCCGCACAGCTTCACGGCCATCGGCGGGGAGACCCGGCGGACCGTGACCGTCGTCGACCGGGCCGACGCGACGGGACTGTGGGAGCCCGGGCCGGCCGTCACGCCGGACGAGTGGAGCGCGTTCCAGGAGCACTACGCGGCCCTCGTCAAGGACGCCGAGGTGGTGGTGCTGTCCGGGTCGCTGCCGCGGGGGCTGCCGGCGGACGCCTACGCGACGCTGGTCGGGCTCGCCCGCCGGTACACCTGCCGCAGCGTCCTCGACTCCAGCGGCGACGCGCTCCGGATCGGCGCCGCCGCCGGCCCGGACGTCGTGAAGCCCAACGCGGCCGAGCTGCACGACATCCGGACACCGCTCCGGGCGGTCGTCGAGACGCACGGCCCGCGCGGGCTGATCGCGAGGACGCCCGAAGGGTCGTGGCGGGCGACCCCACCCGAGGTGGTGACCGGCAACCCGACCGGCGCCGGCGACGCGTGCGCGGCCGCCCTCGCCCGGGGGCTGCGGGACGGCACGCCGTGGCCGGAGCTGCTCGCCGACGCGGTCGCCCTGGCCGGCGCCGCCGTCGCCGCACCGGTCGCCGGAGAGATCGACATCAACCACTATCGAGCAACGAGGGAACGGGTCCATGTTCAGCCCCACGGGTGAGATCGTCGAAGCGGCACGCAGCGCGAACGTGGGCGTCGGCGCGTTCAACGTCATCACCGTCGAGCACGCCGAGGCGATCGTCGCGGGGGCGGAGGCGGCGGGCCGCCCCGTCGTGCTGCAGATCAGCGAGAACGCGGTGAAGTTCCACGGGGGGCGCCTGGCGCCGATCGCGGCCGCGGCCCGCCGGGTCGCCGAGCTGTCGTCGGTGCCGGTGGGGCTGCACCTCGACCACGTCGAGAGCGACGAGCTGTTCGACCAGGCCGCGGCGCACGGGTTCGGATCCGCGATGTACGACGCGTCGAAGCTGCCGTTCGAGGCGAACGTGGCCGCGACGAAGGCGGCGGCCGGGCGCGGGCGGGCGGCCGGGATCTGGGTGGAGAGCGAGCTCGGCGAGGTCGGCGGCAAGGACGGCGCGCACGCGCCCGGCGTGCGGACCGACCCGGCGGAGGCGGCGGCGTACGTGGCGGCGACCGGCGTCGACGCGCTCGCCGTCGCGGTCGGGTCGAGCCACGCGATGACGACCCGGACGGCGGCGCTGGACCACGCGCTCATCGCCGCCCTGACGGCGGCGGTGCCCGTCCCCCTGGTGCTGCACGGCTCCTCGGGCGTGCCCGACGACGAGCTGCGCGCGGCGGTCCGCGGCGGCCTCGTGAAGATCAATATCGGCACGGCGCTGAACGTCGCGTTCACCGGCGCGGTGCGGTCGGCGCTGGAGGACGCGGCCGTGGTCGACCCGCGCAAGTATCTGAAGGCCGCGCGGCAGGCGATGGCCGACACGGTGACGCACGCATTGCGGGTCGTGACCGAGCTTTAGGCCACCTTTACGTTCGACTTAGATCTCCCCCGAACGCTTGAGAGAGCGCTCTCCTGGTGTCTACGGTCGCGGTGCTCGCATCGACCAGACCCGTTCCGGAGGGCTCATGCCGACCCAGCGGCAGACCAGACGACGCACCTTGCTCGCACTTCTCGCCGTGCCGGTCGTCGGCGCGGTCGCCACGACCGTCATCGTCACCACCACCGCCGGCGCCGAGCAGGCCGACACCGCCGGGCTGCTGCAGGCCGAGGCGTGGAGCGCCCAGTCCGGCGCCAGGACCGAGAACACCGGCGACACCGGCGGCGGCAAGAACGTCGGCTGGCTCGCCAACGGGGACTGGATGCGCTACGACGGCGTGGACCTCGGCGGCACGGGCTCGCTGACCGCCGGCGTCCGGGTCGCCGCGGCCAGCCGGGCCGGCGGCACCGTCGAGCTGCGCGCCGGCACGCAGACCGGTGAGCTGCTCGCCAGCTACCCGGTGAACTACACCGGCGGCTGGCAGACGTGGACCACGAAGACCGCCGTCAGCCCGACCGCACTGACCGGCAAGCAGACCGTCTTCGTCGTGCTCAAGAGCGACCAGCAGAGCGACTTCATCAACATCAACTGGCTGCGGTTCGAGCGGACGCCGACGGCGACGATCCCCGGCTCGCCGACCGGCGGCACCACCACCACGCCGCCGACCAAGCCGCCGACCAGCGCGCCGCCCGCGCCGCAGACCGGCTGGCCGACCGTCGACCCGGCGAAGCAGGCCGCGGACACCGCCGCGTTCTTCGCCCGCAAGCCGAAGCCGGTCACGAACAACCCGGTGAAGGTCCCCGAGTTCAACGCGCAGTGCACGGTGAGCCACCACAACAACGACGACCCGATCGTCTTCCCCGGTCTGACCGGCGCCGCGCACAACCACACGTTCTTCGGCAACAAGACCACCGACGCGGCCTCGACCACCGAGAGCCTGCTGGCGGGCAACACGACCTGCAACCCGACCGGTGACCACTCGGCGTACTGGATCCCGACGCTGTACCAGAACGGCAAGGTCGTCGACCCGAAGGGCGCGGTCACCGTCTACTACGGCTCGCGGCTCAAGGACCCGAGCAAGACGCAGCCCTTCCCGACCGGCCTGCGGATGATCGCCGGCGACGCGAAGACCCAGACGGACACGCCCGACAAGCAGGGCAACCACTTCTGGTGCGCGGGCATCGGCGGCGCCACCGGCCGCACGCCGGACGGCGAGTACCCGGTCTGCGCCCCGACGGCCGAGCTGGTCCGCCAGATCACGTTCCCCGACTGCTGGGACGGCGTGCACCTGGACAGCCCGAACCACAAGGACCACATGGCCAACGGCGACTACACCGGCGCCTGCCCGAAGTCGCACCCGGTGCCGATCCCGTCGGTGTCGTTCGTCATCGCGTACCCGCTGAACACCAACACCACCGGGATCACGCTCTCGTCGGGCAACGGCTACTCGATGCACGCGGACTTCTTCAACGCGTGGGAGCCGGAGGAGCTGGCCCGGCGGGTCCGGGACTGCCTCGACCAGGGCTACAAGTGCAACTCGGCGGGCAACTTCTAGCCGCTTCCCGTCAGAGCTCGGAATGGCCACCCGCCGCCACGGGTGGCCATTCCGCCGTTCGGGGGGTGGCCGGGTTTCACAGCCGGCTGCCAACCTCGCCGGACCGGGTCCACAGGGACGGGCCCGAGAGTTGCTTCCAGCGGCCCTCCGGGAGCGGGCCGACCGAGACCGGGAGCGACATGATGACCAGCACCGAGCAGCCCACCCCCGTCTGGGCCACCCCCGTCAACAACACGCCTGTGCCGGACATGACGGCGCCGGCCCACCAGGGCCAGGCTCCGGCCGCGGTCATCGAGGGGCCGCCCGCACAGCGCCCGGCGGTCAGGTCGTCGCGGCTCAAGACGGCGATCGTCGGGGCGGTCGCGGCGCTCGTCATCGGCGGCGGCGGGTTCGCGGTGATCAGGGCGTCCGGGGACAGCGCGGCGCCGGCGAGCCAGCAGGCCGGCGCGCAGAGCGGGCAGGGAGCGCAGGGGGCGCAAGGGGCGCAGGACGGTCAGGGGGCCCAAGGGGCGCAGGGCGGCGCACCGGACGGCGGTCAGGGTGGGCGCGGCGCGATGGGCGGCGGGATGGGGCGGGGTGCCGGTGGGCTCGCCGGTGTCATGTACGGCGACTTCGTCGCCGCCGACAGCAACGGCGGCTACATCACGCGGCGGATGCAGACCGGAACGGTCACGGCGGTGAGCGCCACGTCGATCACCGCGAAGAGCGCCGACGGGCACGCGACCACGTTCGCGGTGACGTCGGCGACGACGGTCAGCGGTGGAGGCACGATCGGCGACGTGCAGGTCGGCGACACCGTGACCGTGGTCGGCACGGTCACGGGCGACACCGCGAGCGCCACCGCGATCACCGCCACCGTTCCTGCGGGGAACTGAGGAACATCGGGCGGATCAGGCGGCGGCCAGGGCGCGGGTGCACAGCGTGCGGGCCCACTGGATGCGGTCCAGGGCCACCTCGGGGCGGTCGCCGAAGACCTCGGCGGCGCGGGCGTAGCACTCGTCGGGACCGAGCTGATCGAGGGTCCGGTCGACGGTGTCGCGGACGGTCGCGTCGTCCAGGTCCGCGTGGTTGGGAGTGTCGGAGACGAACAGGGCCATGCACAGGACCGGGTCGACGAGGCAGGTCGTCATGGTGGCTCACCTCTCGGAGAGGTCGTTGTTGTCCTGTCCACCGTCGCTCGGGTGAGGGGGCGGGGCATCTGCGCCAGCATGCGTCCGGGGCTGCGGGTTTCCGGACCCGGAGATACCGGCTGGCTGCCACCGGCATCTCAACTGGACTCACCCTTCACGGACTCGTCCTTCAGGGGAATTCTGCAGGACAATGTGGTGCCGTGACCGGGTCGGCTGGCGATGTGCATCGTGCCGCCGAGTGCGGCGACCCGGTCACCGAGGCCGATCAGGCCGGTGCCCAGGTGCGGGTCGGCGCCGCCGGCGCCGTCGTCCTCGATCGAGAACTCCAGCGCGCCGCCGTCGAGGTCGTCGGCGACGGACCCGCGGACGGAGATCAGCGTGGGGTGGGCGTGCCGGATCGCGTTGGTGAGCGCCTCGGCGATCACGTAGTACGCGCCGATCTCGATCTTCGTGTCGAGCCGGGAGGGCAGGTCGAGCCGCACCTCCACCGGCACCGGCGACCGGCGCCCCAGCGACTTGACCGCCGGCACCAGCCCGCCGTCGGACAGGATCGACGGGTGGATGCCGCGGGCGAGCTCGCGCAGCTCGTCGATCGCCTCGGCCAGGTCGGTGCCGATGTGCGACAGCCGCTCCCGCAGGTCGCCGCCGGCCTGTGCCTCGGTTGCCCGCAGCTGCAGCAGCAGCGCGATCAGCCGCTGCTGGGTGCCGTCGTGCAGGTCGCGTTCGATCCGGCGGCGGCCCTCGTCGGTCGCGGCGACGACCCTCGCCCGCGAGGCGGTCAGGTCGGCGCGGGCCTGCGAGCTGGCGATCGAGCTGGCGACCAGGTCGGTGAACTCGGCGGCGCGGGCGGCGTCGTCCTGCAGCAGCGGCCGGGCGCAGGTCGACAGGGCCTTCAGCACGCCCCAGGTGCGGCCGGCGACGAGGACCGGCGCGCCGATCGCGGAGCGGATCGAGAGGTCGCCGAACTCCCGGGCGAGGAAGCCCGCGGTCGGGGGCCTCTCGATGTGGACCGGCTTGCCCGAGTGCAGCACCCGCCCGGCCACGCCCTCGCGATCCAGCGCCACCTTGCCCGGCGAGATGCGGTGCGCGGCGTCGGCGCTCCAGGTCGCCACGACCGTGCCCTCGCCGTCGGGTTCGAAGCGGACCAGGGCGGTGGCGTCGGCGCCGAAGAGCTTGCCGGCCTCCTCGGTCACGGCGCCGAACACGGCCACCGCCGGCCGGCCCTTGGCCGCGACGGTCGCCACCCGGCGCAGTGCCGCCTGCTCGGCGGCCACCGAGCTGAGCGTGGAGCGGCTGCGTCGCAGGGCGCCGACCATCGAGTTGAACGTGCGCTGCATGCTGCCGATCTCGACCGCCCCGTCGGTGGCGACCCGGACGCTCAGGTCGCCGCTGGCGACTTCGTCGGCCGCCGAGACGAGCCGGCGCAGTGGCCGCACCACCATCACGGCGAGGGAGCGGGTCAGGATCGCGACGCCGAACATGGCGGTGGTGAAGCCGCCGATGCCCGCGACGAGGGCCCGCCTCCCGGCGAGCATCGACTCGCGGCGGCTCTGTTCGACGGTGCGGCGCTGGGCGGCGGCGAAGTCGTCGAACTCCTGGCGCAGCGCGGAGATCTGCCGCTGCCCCTGAAGGACCGACGTGGGGCTGATGTTCTTCGGTACGGCACCCTCCTCCAGGGCGATGGAAGGGTCGGCGTAGTCGTCGAGATAGTTGGTGATGTCCAGGTTGAGCACGGCGACGCGGGCGGTCTGCACCCGGTCGCCGGCGACGGTCGCGGCCAGCTCCTGCTGCTGCGCCGGGATCTGCTCCTGGGCGGCCTTCCACGGCACGAGCACCGCGGGGTCACGGGTGAGCGCGAAGCCGCGGCGGCCGGCCTCGACGTCCAGCAGGAGTCGCTCGAGGGTGGTCGCGGCGGAGACCGATCGCTCGGCCCGGGTGACCGCGAGGACGGATTCGCGCAGCTGGTAGACCGACAGGAGGATGGCGGCGAACGCCGTGCTGATCAGCAGTGTGAACAGCGCGCAGGTGACCCCTAGGCGGAGCGTCAACCCCCCGTGCATGGGGGTGTGCTTACCCCCTAACGCGGGGATATGTTGGATTTGATGACATCTGTGGTGGTCGCTGACGATGACGTGCTGCTCCGAGAGGGCCTCGCCAGCCTGCTCGACCGTCATGGGTACACCGTGGCCGGAGTTGCCGACGACGGATCGCACCTGCTGCGGCTGGTCGAGGAGGTCAGGCCCGACCTCGCGGTAGTGGACATCCGCATGCCCCCGACACACACCAACGAGGGGCTGGCCGCGGCACGGGAGATCAGGAGCCGGTTCCCGTCCGTGGCGATCCTCGTGCTGTCGGCGTTCGTCGAGGTGGAGCACGCGATCGAGCTGCTGGCCAGCGGCGAGCGGATCGGGTACCTGCTGAAGACCCGGATCACCGACGTCGAGGAGTTCCTCGAGACGCTGCACCGGGTGCAGGACGGCGGGACCGTGGTCGACCCGGCGGTGGTGCAGGAGCTCGTCGCGGCGCACCGGCGGCGGGACCCGCTCGACGTGCTGAGCCCCCGGGAGCGGGAGGTGCTCGCGCTGATGGCGGAGGGCCGGTCCAACGCGGGGGTGGCGAAGCAGCTGTGGGTCACGGAGGGAACCGTCGAGAAGCACGTCAGGTCGATCCTGACCAAGCTCGACCTGCCGGAGACCGACGAGACCCACCGCCGGGTCCTGGCGGTGCTCACGTTCCTTGAAGCCGCGTCAGCAGGCACTTGATCGCCGCGGCCGACAGGTGCTCCTTCGGCAGGAAGCCGATCGCCCGGCTGTCCTCGAGCAGGTCGGCCACCTCTTCCGCGGAGAACGCCGACACCATGATGACGGGGCTCTCCTCGATCCGGGCGGCGAGGTCGAACCCGCTCTCCGCCCCGAGGCCGACGTCCACCAGCACGACATCCGGGCGCTGCGCGTCGATGGCCTGCAGCGCCCCCTGGCTGTCCGCCGCGTCCCCGACCACGGCGATCCCCTGCGCGGTCAGCAGACGTTTGGCTCCCGCGCGAAAGCGTTCCGAGTCGTCGACGATGACGCAGCGGATCGTCATACCTTGAACGGTGCCAGCCCAGCCGCCCGCTGACCTTACGGCTAACCGGAAAGACCGGATGTCACCATCACGCCTACCACCCCGGGGCCGGCGGGGCGGCCGATCGCCATGAGCCCGGACGCCACTGTTGCCGGCCCCCGATGCGGGCCGGGCGAGGCGCCGGAGCGCCCTGCCCGGTGTCGAAACGGAAGCTAGACGGTCACGAGATCAGCCGCTGGCTCCGCCGCGACGGGGCGGCGAGCGGTGCGCAGCGCCGCCAGGCCGGCGAGGGCCAGGCCGAAGGCCGCCCAGCCGAGCAGGACCCAGACGTGCCCGGCGGCGGCGTGGCCGTCGAAGAAGGCGGTGCTGCGCAGCAGGGAGCCGGCCGCCCCCGGCGGGAGGAACTGGCCCAGGGCGCCCCAGCCCGACGGCAGCATCTCCGGGGCGCTGGTCAGCCCCGACAGCGGGTTTCCCAGCAGCATCATGGTCGCCGCGCCGAGGCCCAGGCCGGCCGGGCCGAGCAGGGACTCCAGGCCGAGGATGGTCAGGGCGGTGGCGGCGATGCCGAGGGCGACGGCGCCGGCGTTGAGCCAGTAGGAGCCCTCGACCGAGCCGAGCCAGAACTGCAGGATGCCGACGAGCGCGAGCCCGCCGGTGACCGAGAAGGCGAGCGCGCCCGCGAGGCGCCGGCCGGCGCCGACGACGACGGCGGTGAGCAGGCCCGCGGCCGCGATCCCGCCGAGGACGAGCGGGAGCGCGCCGGCGGCCAGGCCGGAGCCGCGCGGGTCGTCGGCGGGCAGCGGGACCAGGTCGCGGACCGGGACCGCCGGCTCGGCGGCGCCGAGCGCCTGGGCGACCTGCTGGAGGGCCTGGGCGACGGACGGGCTGGCGGCCGAGGCGATGATCAGCTGCGGCCGGCCGGTGGAGAGGTCGATGGCGCCGTAGACCTCGCGGTCGAGGATCAGCCGCTCCGCGGCGGCGGTGTCGCCGACGACGGTCACGTCGAAGGTGCCGGGGCGCTTCGCCGCCAGCTGCTGGGTGACCTGCGCGGTGGCGGCGGTCGGGCCGGCGACGGCGATCGGGATGTCGTGCACGCTGGACCGGCTCGCGGGCCAGGCGAACGCGATCATCATGACGCTGAGCAGCGCGGTGAGCAGGAGCACGAGCGCGCCGACGCGGGGCCAGGCCGACGGTGGTGCGGCGGTGGTTGCCATCGGAAGTCTCCTAAAAAGAACGTTCGTTCGCGTACAACGAGCATGCGCCGCCCTGCGGGACGCGTCAAGAACGAACGTTCGCTTTAGCGGCGTGGTGTACGACACTCCGCGTCGCCTTCGGCAGCGTGAACGCGAACCTGGTGCCGCCGCCGGGGTTGTCCACGGCCACGATCTGGCCCCCGTGCCGCTCCACGATCCGCTTGCAGATCGCCAGGCCGAGGCCCGTGCCGGCGTACCCGGCGGAGCGGTGCGCCCGGTGGAAGTTGTTGAAGATCGCCTCGTGCTGCCCGGCGGGGATGCCGATGCCGTTGTCGGCGATCTCGACCCGGACCAGCTCCGCGTCGACGCGCACCGAGCCGATCTCGATCCGCGGCACGACGCCCGGCGCGGTGTACTTCACCGCGTTGCCGACCAGGTTGTCGACGAGCTGGCGCAGCAGCACCGGGTCGGCGTGCACGTCGTGCAGCCGGCCGAGGACGAACTGCGGCGCGGCCGCGTCGCCCGCCGCCGCCAGGTCCGCGCGGGCCATGGTCACGTCCGCGACGAGGTCCCGCAGCGGGACGTCGACGGGCGCGATGACGGCGTTGCGGGTGGTGGTGTACGCGAGGAGGTCGTTGATCAGGTGCCGCATGCGGCCGGAGGCACGCACGATCCGGCTGAGGCTGTCGGTGGCGTCGTGCCGCTCGGCCGACTCGGGCATGCCGCGCAGCGTGTCGTCGAGGTTCTCGGCCCAGCCGTCGATCGTGGTCAGCGGGTTCAGCAGGTCGTGCGCGACGACCCCGGCGAAGGACGCCAGCTCGTCGCGCTGCCGGCGCTCGGCCGTGACGTCGTGGAAGACGACCACCACGCCGTCGTCGCCGTGCAGGCGGCGCGCGCTGACGCTCACGATCCGCCCGTCGGGGACGCCGCTGTTGCGCACCAGCAGCTCCACGTTGCGCACGTCCTCGCCGGCGAGGGCGCGGGTGTGCGCCATCTCCTCCTGCGGCAGCCGGGTGCCGTCGGGGAGGAAGAGGCCGTAGTGGTCCGGGTCGGCGACGGCGCCGGTGCCGCTGGTCACCCCGCCGAGCAGGGCGACCGCGGCCGGGTTGCGCATGGCCCAGCCGCCGTCGGCCCGGATCACGGCGAGGCCGTCGCTCATCGAGTCGACGATCGTGGTCAGCAGGCCGGCCTGCGCCGCCGCGGCCCGGCCGGTCTCGGTCAGCCGGTCCAGCAGCTCGGCGCGCTCGTCGCGGCCCAGCGCGATCGACAGCCCGACGATCGCGACCATGCCGACGAAGGCCTGCGCGACCAGCGCCCGCGTCTGGTGCGACGCGATCGTGGCGAACGGGCCGTCGCCGTGCAGCGTGAACAGGACGGCGAGGGTGCCCAGGCACAGGTCGTGCAGGACGACGAACGTGGTGTGCGGCCGCAGCGCCGCCCAGACGGTGACGGCGAGCAGCGGAAACGCCAGCGGCAGGCCGTGGTTGAGGGCGAAGCCGACGACGTACGCGCTGATCGAGCACACGACCAGCGCGAGGTACTCGGCGAGCCGTACCGGCGCGATCCGCCTGAGGCGGATGCCGTTGCGCCAGTGGTGACCGACCCGGAGCCCGACGGCCAGGATGAGCAGGATGCTCACGGTGTTGCGGGTGAGCCAGACGGCCGCGTCCATCCAGGAGAAGTGGCCGGAGACGAGCCAGACCGCGGTCGGCCCGATCGTGGCGCCGGCGAGCGCGCCGGCGCCGGTCGCGACCAGCATCCGCCAGAGGTCGGCGGAGCGGGCGAGCGGCTCGTCCCCGCCGGCGCCCCACAGCCGCGGGCTGAGCCGCGCGTGCACCCGCAGGAACACGGCGACCTGGACGAGGTTGGCGACGAAGAACCACAGCGCGAGGACGAGCGGCGCGCCGGTCGTCACGTTGGCCACCACGGTGATGACCCCGAGCATCACCGGGTCGGCCCAGCGCAGCCGCGCCCTGCGCTGCATGGAGAACCACAGGACGGTGACCCCGGCGGCCGGCCACACGAGGCTGAGGCTCGTGCCGTCCATGATGGTGAGCCGCCCGGCGAACGTGGCGAGGAGGCAGAGCGCGGACCAGGCCGCGGTCCGCGCGAGTGAGCCCGTCATCCGGGCACCAGCACCATGTCGAGCGCGGTGCGCAGGCTCTCGCTGGTGAAGGGTTTGCGCAGGTACAGCGCGCCGGTGTCGCGGACCCGGGCCACCACCGTGCCGTCCCACAGCACGGTGAGGAACATGGCGGGCAGGTCGGCGCGCTGCCGGCGGAGCAGGTGCAGCAGCTCGATGCCGTCCATGCCGGGCAGGTCGACGTCGAGGATCGCCGCCTCGGGCAGCCCGTGCACGGCGACCGCCTGGAGCGCCTCGGTGCCGGTGCCGGCCGCGAGGACCTCGTGCCCGTCGGCGCGCAGGCGCTTGACGATCAGCTCGAGGACGTCCTGCTCGTCGTCCACGACGAGAATCCGTGCCATGCCGGCCCCCTGCCTGTCCTCCTGCTGATCGACAGGCGGGGGGCCGATGTTCAGCGTTTCGTGGGAACGACGTCCTGCAGGTGGCGGCCGTTGACCGAGGACCGGCGGCCGGCGTCGACCTCGCGCTTCCAGGTGCGCACGTAGTTGGACGCGGTCAGCCGCTCCACGTCGTTGAGCTCGAGGAGGTCCCCGACGAACGAGGTCAGGGCCATCGTGTCGCGGGGGTCGTTGTCCGGGACGTGCTCGTGCAGGGCCGCGTGCACCTGGCTGCGCAGGGACCCCTCCCGGATCGACCTGGTCGGCGTCAGCGTGGGCTCCTCGGCGATGTCGACGGTGGTCGTCACCTTGGACTGGCCGCGCGGGCGCCGGGGCGTCGGCGGCGGGAGGATCTCGGCGATCTCGCCGCGCCACTCACCCAGCGGCGAGGCGGCGGGCTCCCGCGGCTCAGGCGCGGGAGCGGGCTCGGGCGCTTCAGGCGCCTCGGCGGCCTCGGGCGCCTCGGGCAGGGTCAGCTGCTCCTCGGCGGGCTCCTCGACCACGGCCTCCGCGAGCACGGGGCGCCGCGCGGGCTCGTCGACGACCGAGATCACCCGGGCGTCCGACGCGAGGCGGGCCGGGGCCAGGTCGGCGGCGATGAGCGCGGTGAGCCCGTCGTAGTCGGCGCCGTCGGCGAGCCGCACGGCGATCTCGTCGAGGTCGTAGACGGCGACCGCGATGTCCGCCGTCGTCGGGTCGACCGCGGCGCGGATCTTGCGGTGCAGCACCTTGGCGATCGCCTTGGTGCGCACCTCCTTGCGCTTCTCCGCGCGGGCCGCGGCCAGGGACGTGTAGAGCCCGAGCCGGTCGTCGGCCTTCGCCAGGTTCTTCGCGCGCAGGGTCATCCAGGGGTGCCGGATCCAGTGGCCGACCACCTCGTACGCCGGCGTCGTGGGCGGCAGGTCGCCGGTGGCCCGCAGCCGGTCGCGGCGCTGGTTCTCGGTGTGCATCAGCCACACCAGGTAGCCCAGCGCGGACATGCCCGCGAAGAAGCCGGCGAGCAGCTTGTTCTCGTGCGCCAGCCAGTTGAAGGCGACCGCGAAGCCGGCGATGGCGGCGGACAGCACCCGGGAGGCCGTCGCCCGCTCGCCGAGCCGGCGCCGCACGTCGGCGTTGGCCAGGACCACGATGCCGCCCAGCTCGAGCGCGCCGACGGCCGGGACGGCCCACAGCAGCGGGATGCCGAGCGCTTCGACCGCTCCGGACACCTGCCCGGCGAGGGCGACCAGCAGCACCACGAAGTAGAACAGCTGCCGCATGTATGAGGTGCGCCGGACCGTGCGCTGCAGGTCGGCGTCGAGTTCGACGATTCCGGGTCGTGAGGTGCGGTGGGCGTCCGGTGCGGTCACCGGTTTCTCCTGTCATCCGTTGCCGGCAGCGGGTAACCCCGCGCCGCGAGGAACTCGGCCAGCGCGAGGTCCACGGAGCTCTGCACCGTGGTGTTGTGGTCCTCGACGAAGCGCTGCAGGGTCTGCTCGATCTCGACCCTGACCCGGGTGTTGAGCTGCACCCGCTCGGACCGGGCGCGCTGCGGCGGCATCGCCACCGCGTTGTCTGTCAGTTCCAACCCACACTCCTGCTAGCCGTTTGCTAGCGGGGACGCTAGCAAAGGACGCGTCGATATCCTCAATCGACGCGCCGACCCCGCAGGGCGACCCCGGTGAGTAAGGCACACGTCACTCCGCCGGCCCCGGCGGCGATCAGGGTCGCCGGGGCGCCGGCGGCGTCGATCAGCAGGCCGCCGGCCACGTAGGACAGCGCGGCGGCGGCCCCGACGGCGCCGTACAGGTTGGCGAAGACCCGCCCGAGCAGCGCGTCGGGCACGAGCCGCTGCAACAGCGTGTTGCAGCCCACGTCGATCGCGGCGATGCCGAGCCCGCGCGCGGCCTGCATCGCGAACACCACCGCGGCGGCCCCCGCGACGTGCGCGAACGCGCCCGTGAGGAGGTTGCCGGCGGCGCTGACCGCGAGCCCGGCGGCGAAGAGCACGGTCATCCGCGCCCGGCCGGCGCGCCCCGAGAGCAGCGCGTAGCCGGCGGTGAGACCGAAGCCGACCGCGCCGAGCAGCAGCGCCGCCACGGAGTCGCCCGCCCGCAGGTCCTCCTTGGCCAGCACGACGAGGGCGACGTCGTCGACGCCCGTACACAGGACGACGGCGCAGAAGCCGAGCGCGACGACCCGGACCGTCCGGTGCCTGGCCAGATACCCCAGACCGGTCCGGGCGCCCTTCCACAGCGACTCGGCGTCCAGCACCGACGGCCGGATGCGCGGCAGCCGGGTCAGCAGGGCCGCCGAGACCACGAACGACGCCGCGTCGGCGGCGAGCACGCCGCGGGTGCCGAGCCACGGCAGCAGGGCGGCGGCGAGCAGCGGCCCGGCGAGCTCGGCGACGTTGGTGACCAGGCCGAGCCGGGCGTTGCCGGCGGCGAGCCCTTCGGCCGGCACCAGCGACGGCACCGCCGCCCGCGACGCCGACTGGAAGACCTGCCCGGCGACCGCCCGGGCGGCGACGAGCGCCAGCAGCAGCCACAGCGACGGCAGGAACAGCGCGATGGCGGCGACCACCAGCGCCTGGACGAGCTCGCAGCCGATCATCAACCGGCGCCGGTCGAACCGGTCGGCGAGCGCCCCCGCGAACGGCGCGACGAGCGACGGCACGAAGTCCCCGGCGAGCAGCAGCGCGGCGACCGCGAGCCCCTGACCCGTCGCGCCGGCGACGTGCAGCATCAATGCGACCATGCTGAGGGTGTCGCCGGCGTACGAGATGCCGCGTGCCCCGAGAAGGGCACCCAGACCCCTCGGGGTTGTCTCGGGGTCGCTCCCTGATGCGTCTCTTATCCGCGCGGCCATACCTTCATCCACATGACCGAGTGGCTCGAACCGCTGTACAGCCTGCCCGCCGCACTGCTGGGGCTGGCGCTGGGGCTCGTCATGCTGCTCGACTCCATCCCGCTGCTCGGCATCCTGATCCCGGCCGACGTCGCCATCCTCACCACGGCCGGCGCGGCCGACCCGGTCAGCAGCCTCGGCTGGATCATCGCAGGCTGCCTCGCCGGCTGGTCACTGAGTTTCCTGGCCGGCTGGGCCTTCGGCCAGCGGCTGCGCGAGGGCCGGTTCGGCCGCTGGATCGGCGAGGCGCGCTGGGCGAAGGCCGACCACGTGGTGCGCACCGGCGGCAGCCGCATCCTGGTGACCGCGCCGTTCCTGCCGTTCCTCAACACGCTGGTGCCGCTCGCGGCCGGCGGGCTGCGGATGCCGTACCTGCGGTTCCTGCGCTCCGCCGCGCTCGGCTCCGCGCTGTGGGGCGGGCTCTACGTCGGGCTGGGCGTGCTCGCGACCCGGCTGTCGGGACTGCTCCCCACGGGCAACCTGACCACGGTCGCGACCATCGGCTTCGGCCTCACGTTCGGCTGGGTGGCGCTCTTCACGACCCGCCGCATCGTCGCCGTAAACGGTGCAGAGCTGACGGCTACGGTCAGTAGCTGACCGGACGCGTTTCTCGGTCCTGTGCTTCCGGATGGCAGTCGGTAATCTGACGGCTGACCAGCCCCCGGAAGGGACTCCGTTGCGCAAGCGCATCATCGCCTCGCTTCTCGCGGCGCTCATCGTGCTCGGCGCCTGGGCGGTGCCGGCCGGCGCGGCGCCCGGCGACCCGACGGCCGCCCCTGACGAGGGCAGCGCCAACATGACCCTCGGTGAGCTGCTGGACAAGGCCAACGGCGAGTTCCTGGACGCCCAGGGCATCCTGGAGGTCTCCAAGCAGCGCCAGGCGGAGCTCACCACGAAGGTCGCCGCCATGCAGGGCGAGCTGGACGTGATCCTCGCCGAGGTCAACATCATCGCCGGCGCCGCCTACCGCAGCGGCGGCATCCGCACCACCGCGGCGCTGATCCAGAGCCAATCGACCGAGTCCTTCATCGAACGCACGATGATGGTCAACACCGTCGCCCGGTACAACGACCGGAAGATCGGGCAGCTGACGAAGCTGCAGAAGGAGCTCGGCGAGGCGAAGAAGGCCGTCGACGCGGAGGTCGCGCAGCAGCAGGCGCAGACCGACATCATGGCCAAGAAGAAGAAGGACGCCGAGGCGGCGCTGGTGAAGATGGGCGGCCGGGCCAACGGCTACGTCAACGTCAACTCACCGCTGGCGACCCCGGCCCCGCGCAACGCCAACGGCTCGTGGCCGAAAGAGAACTGCATCATCGACGACCCGACCACGACCGGCTGCATCACTCCCCGCACGATCCACGCGGTGAAGGAGGCCCAGAAGGCCGGCTTCACGCGCTACTACTCGTGCTTCCGGCCCTCCGGACCGTATGAGCATCCGAAGGGCCGGGCCTGCGACTTCGCCGCCCAGTCGGGCGGCTTCGGCGGGGTGGCCAGCGGCGGCGACAAGACCTACGGCACCAACCTCGCCGCCTACTTCGTCAAGAACGCGAGCGCGCTCGGCGTGCTCTACGTGATCTGGTTCCGCCAGGTGTGGACGCCGGCCGCCGGCTGGCACTCGTACAGCGGCGGCAACGGCGACCCGTCCAGCGACCACACCAACCACGTGCACCTGTCGATGATCTGACCCCCTACAGGGGCACCCGCCAGCCGAAGGGGTCCTCCTCGGTGCCGCGCTGGATGCCGACGAGCGTGTCGCGGATCTTCGCGGTGAAGGGGCCCTCGACCGCGCCGGCGATGGTGAACTCGCCGTCGGCGGTGCGGCCCGTGCCGATCGAGCTGATGACGACGCCGGTGCCGCTGGCGAAGGTCTCCTTCAGCCGGCCGGAGCGGGCGTCGTCGCGCCACTCGTCGAGGCTGTACGGGCGCTCGGTGACCGTGTACCCCAGGTGGGCGGCGAGGCGCAGCACCGAGTCGCGGGTGACGCCCGGCAGGATCGAGCCGTTGAGCGGCGGGGTCACCAGCTCGCCGTCGTAGACGAAGAACAGGTTGTTGCTGCCCGCCTCCTCGATGTAGCGGCGCTCGACCGAGTCGAGGAACACCACCTGGTCGCAGCCGGCCTCCTGGGCCTGCGCCTGCGCGCGGAGGCTGGCGGCGTAGTTGGCGGCGGTCTTCACCGCGCCGGTGCCGCCGGGCGCGGCCCGCGAGTACTCCTGCGAGACCCACATCGTGACGGGCTTCGCACCGCCGGCGAAGTAGGCGCCGGCCGGCGAGGCGATGACGGCGTACAGGTACTCCGACGACGGCCGGACCCCGAGGAACGGGTCGGTCGCGATCATGAACGGACGCAGGTAGAGGCTCTGCCCCTCGCTCGTCGGCACCCAGTCGCGGTCCGCCTCGACGAGCACCCGCAGCGACCGCAGGAAGAGCTCCTCGGGCAGCCGCGGCATCGCCAGGCGCTCCGCCGTGACGTTGAGCCGGCGGGCGTTGGCGTCCGGGCGGAAGAACGCGACGCCGCCGCCGGGCTGGGCGTAGACCTTGAGACCCTCGAAGATCTCCTGCCCGTAGTGCAGGGCGGCGGTCGCCGGCGAGAGCGCGAGCGGGCCGAACGGCTCCAGCTTCGCGTCATACCAGCCCTTCGTGTCGGCATACCGCACGGTGACCATGTGATCGGTGAAGACGCGACCGAAACCGGGGTCGCTCATCAGGGCGGCGCGCTCCGCGGCAGAACGGCGGGTGGCGGCGACGGTGGCGAATTCGAGCATCCCGCGACTGTATTCGCTCACTGAACGATGCCTAAGCTCCTTCCCGGGGACTGGGCGGTAGCTTCAGCGGCGGCGGCCGCTTCAGAATAGGTCCTTCGGGGGCAGGGGCGACTGGGTGGCGACGTCGTCCGTCACCACGCGGGCGCCGGCGACGAGACGGTCCAGGTCGCCGCCGTGGACGAGCCGGGCCGGGAACGCGTCCCCGGCACCCGCCCGGGCGAAGCCGGCGATGGGGAGCGGGGCCGCCGACGCGGCCAGCACGACGTTGCCGAAGCGGCGGCCGCGCAGCACGGCCGGCTCGGCGATCAGGCACACGTCGGCGAAGAGCCGGCGCAGCGTCGCGACCTGGCCGCGCGCGAACGCCAGGCCGGTGCCGTCGGCGAGGTTCGCGGCGTACACGCCGCCGGGGCGCAGCAGCCGGGCCGCGGCGGTGACGAACTCCAGCGACGCGAGGTGGGCCGGCACCCGGGCGCCCCGGTAGACGTCCGTGATGACCAGGTCGAAGCGGCCACCCGACATGGACTCCACGGCGGCCCGGGCGTCCATTGCCCGGACGCGGATGTCGGCGCCCCGGGGCAGCGGCAGCTCCCGCCGCACCAGGTCGATCAGGGCCGCGTCGAGCTCGACGACCCGCTGCGAGGAGCCGGGCCTGGTCGCGGCGACGTAGCGGGCCATCGTCAGCGCGCCGCCGCCGAGGTGCAGCACCGACAGCGGGGCGCGCGCGGGTGCGATCCCGTCGACGATCGAGGCGAGGCGGCGCATGTACTCGAAGTCCAGCCGGGTCGGGTCGTCGAGGTCGACGGCCGACTGCGGATAGCCGTCGACCAGCAGCGTCCACCTGCCCGGCCGCCCGTCGTCGGGGAGCAGCTCGGCGACACCGCCGTCGATCTCACTGACGATGCCGGACCCACGCTTCTGACGACCCATGGATCACACCGTAGTTACAGTTCACGAGAAGAATTTTTGTCACCGGGTGTTGTTCAATGTCGCCTTTAGGACGAACATCGTCCCGTTGGTGCCCGAACGACACTCCTCACGCGGAGGCGCGATGCAAGTACCCGCCGCATTCGAATACGCGAAAGCGACGACGGTGAGCCAGACCCTCGAACTGCTGTCCCAGTGGGGCGAGGACGCCCGGGTCATCGCCGGCGGTCACAGCCTGATCCCGATGATGAAGCTCCGCCTGGCCCGGCCGACCGCGCTGATCGACATCAACGACGTCAGCGAGCTGTCCTACATCCGGGTCGAGGGCGGCGAGCTGCGGATCGGTGCGCTGACCCGGCACGCCGAGCTGCTCGACTCCGCGCTCGTCGAGGAGCACTACCGAATCTTCCGGGACGCGGAGCGGGTGATCGCCGACCCGATCGTGCGCAACCGCGGCACCGTCGGCGGGTCGCTGTGCCAGGCGGACCCGGCCGAGGACCTCTCCGCCGCGTTCGCCGCGGTCGACGCGTCGGTCGTGATCCAGGGTGCGCGGGGGTCGCGCACCGTGAAGCTGACCGAGTTCCACGTCGGCCCCTACGAGACGGTCGTCGAGGCCGGCGAGCTGCTCACCGAGGTGCGCGTGCCGATCCGCCCGGGTGGCGGCTCCGCGTACACGAAGGTCGAGCGCCGCGTCGGTGACTGGGCGGTCGCCGCGGCCGGCGCCGCGATCTGGACCGACGCCGCGGGCACCGTCAGCAACGTCGGCATCGGCCTGGCCGCCGTGGGCGCCGAGCACTTCCGGGCCGCGGAGGCCGAGGCGTACCTCGTCGGCAAGCCCGCCACGGAGGAGAGCTTCGCCGAGGCGGGGCGGATCGCCGCCGAGCACAGCAACCCGGTCGCCGACCAGCGCGGACCGGTCGACTACAAGCGCCACCTCGCGGGGGAGCTGACCGTGCGCGCGCTGCGCGCCGCGGCCGCCCGCGCGCGTGGGCAGGAGGCCTGATCATGCAGATCACCGTGACGGTGAACGGCGAAAGCCACACCCGCGACGTGGAGCCCCGGCTGCTGCTGGTGCACTTCCTGCGCAACGAGCTCGGCCTCACCGGGACGCACTGGGGCTGCGACACGTCCAACTGCGGCGTGTGCACCGTGACCCTGGACGGCGTGCCCGTCAAGTCCTGCACCGTCCTGGCGGTGATGGCCGACGGCAAGCAGGTCGGCACCGTCGAAGGGCTCGAGCGCGCCGACGGCCTGGACCCGGTCCAGCAGGGCTTCGTGCAGTGCCACGGGCTGCAGTGCGGCTTCTGCACCCCCGGCATGATGCTCACCGCCCGCTGCCTGCTCGACAAGAACCCCGACCCGTCGGAGCAGGAGATCCGCGAGGCGATCTCCGGCCAGCTCTGCCGGTGCACGGGTTACGAGAACATCGTCCGCTCGGTCCGCTGGGCGGCGGAGCACGAGGCTGCAGCGAAGGCCGAGGTGACGTCATGACCGTGACCGAGACCCCCATGGGCTTCGGCCGCATGCACCGTAAGGAAGACGCGCGGTTCGTGCGCGGCAAGGGCAACTACGTCGACGACGTCAACCTGCCCGGCATGCTGCACGGCTCGTTCCTGCGCAGCCCGTACGCCCACGCGAAGATCGTCTCGATCGACACGAGCGCAGCGGAGGCTCTGCCCGGCGTCAAGGCCGTCATCACGGGTGCCGTCCTGGAGACGCTGAAGCTCGCGTGGATGCCGACCCTGTCCTACGACACGCAGGCCGTGCTCGCGACCGACAAGGTCCGCTTCCAGAACCAGGAGGTCGCCTTCGTCGTCGCCGAGAACCACTACATCGCGCGGGACGCGCTCGAGCTCATCGAGGTCGAGTACGAGCCGCTGCCGGTCGTGGCGGACGCGAAGCAGGCCCTTGCCCCGGGCGCCCCGGTCATCCGGGACGACAAGGAGGGCAAGACCGACAACCACATCTTCGACTGGTCCGCCGGTGACGCGGAGAAGACCGACGCGGTCTTCGCCTCGTCGGAGGTCGTTGTCGGCGAGGACATCCTGTACCCGCGGGTGCACCCCTCGCCGCTGGAGACGTGCGGCGCGGTCGCCGACTTCGACAAGGTCAGCGGCAAGCTGACGATCTACTCGACCACCCAGGCGCCGCACGCGCACCGGACCGTCTACGCGCTCGTCGCGGGCCTGCCGGAGCACAAGATCCGGGTCATCTCCCCCGACATCGGCGGCGGCTTCGGCGGCAAGGTCGGCATCTACCCCGGCTACGTCCTGGCGATCGTCGGCTCCATCGTCACCGGCAAGCCGGTGAAGTGGATGGAGGACCGCAACGAGCACCTCACGGCCACCGCGTTCGCCCGCGACTACCACATGCGCGGCGAGATCGCGGCGACGAAGGACGGCAGGATCCGCGCCCTGCGGGTCAAGGTCCTCGCCGACCACGGCGCCTTCAACGGCACCGCCCAGCCGACCAAGTTCCCGGCCGGCTTCTTCCACATCTTCACCGGGTCCTACGACCTGGAGGCGGCGTCCTGCGACGTCACCGGCGTCTACACCAACAAGGCCCCGGGCGGCGTCGCGTACGCCTGCTCCTTCCGGATCACCGAGGCCGCGTACCTCGTCGAGCGCATGATCGACGTGCTGGCGTTCGAGCTGAAGATGGACCCGGCCGAGCTGCGGCTGAAGAACCTGCTCAAGCCGGAGCAGTTCCCGTACACCACGCCCACCGGCTGGGAGTACGACTCCGGCGACTACCCGCGCGCGCTCCGGCTCGCCATGGACATGGTCGAGTACGACAAGCTCCGCGCGGAGCAGGCCGACAAGCTCAGCCGCGGCGAGTACATGGGCATCGGCATCAGCTTCTTCACCGAGGGCGTCGGGGCCGGCCCCCGCAAGCACATGGACATCCTCGGCCTGGGCATGGCCGACGGCGCCGAGCTGCGGGTCCACCCGACCGGCAAGGCGGTGCTGCGGCTGTCGGTGCAGACCCAGGGCCAGGGCCACGAGACGACGTTCGCGCAGATCGTCGCGGAGGAGCTGGGCATCTCGCCCGACGACATCGACGTGGTCCACGGCGACACCGACCAGACCCCGTTCGGCCTCGGCACCTACGGCTCGCGCTCGACGCCGGTCTCCGGCGCGGCGACCGCGATCGTGGCCCGCAAGGTCCGCGACCGGGCCCGGATCGTGGCGTCGGCGATGCTCGAGGTGTCCCCGGACGACCTGGAGTGGGAGAAGGGCAAGTTCTTCGTCAAGGGCGACCCCGACCAGGCCAAGACGATCCAGGAGATCGCGATGGCCGCGCACTCCAGCCTTGAGCTGCCCGAGGGCGTCGAGGGCCACCTGGACGCGACGACGGTCTACAACCCGCCGAACCTGACCTACCCGTTCGGCGCGTACATCTGCGTCGTCGACGTCGACCCGGCCACCGGCCAGGTCAAGGTCCGCCGGTTCATCGCGGTCGACGACTGCGGCGTGCGGATCAACCCGATGATCGTCGAGGGCCAGGTGCACGGCGGCCTCGCCGACGGCATCGGCATGGCGCTCATGCAGCTCATGGCGTTCGACGAGGACGGCAACCACCTCGGCGCGTCGCTCATGGACTACCTGCTGCCGACCTCGCTGGAGTGCCCGTCGTGGGAGCTCGGCGAGACGGTCACGCCGTCGCCGCACCACCCGATCGGCGCCAAGGGCGTCGGCGAGTCCGCGACGGTCGGCTCGCCGGCCGCCGTGGTCAACGCGGTCCTCGACGCGCTGAAGCCCCTCGGGGTCCGGCACGCCGACATGCCCCTCACCCCGTCCAACGTGTGGCGCGCCGCGCAGGGCCGCCCGATCCGAACGGACCTCGCCATCTCATGACCGACCTCCTTCATCGCGCCGACCGGTTGCGCGCCGACCGCACCCCGTTCGTCCTCGCGACGGTCGTGCGGGCCGAGCGGCCGACCAGTGCCAAGGCGGGAGACCGCGCCCTCGTGCTGCCGGACGGCACGATGGAGGGGTTCGTCGGTGGCACCTGCGCCGAGTCGACCGTCCGTCTCCAGGGGCTCCGGCTGCTGGAGACGGGCGAGTCGACGCTCCTGCGGATCACGCCCGACGGCTCCGACGTCACTTCCGAGCGGGAAGGTCTGCTCACCGTCTCCAACCCGTGCCTGTCCGGCGGGACCCTCGAGATCTTCCTGGAGACGATGATTCCGGCGCCGCTCGTGTACGTGCAGGGCGAGGCTCCCGTCGCCCGCGCGATGGTGGACGTCGCGCGATCCATCGGCTGGGAAGCGGTCAGCGGGCCCGCTTCGGCGGTGCCGCTGGACGCGTCCGCGGTCGTCGTCGCCTCCCACGGGCGCGACGAGATCGAGTCCCTCACCGCGGCGGTCAGGGCGGACGTGCCGTACATCGCGCTGGTCGCCAGCCGTAAGCGGGCGCTTGCGGTCATCGGCGAACTGCCGCTGACCGACCTGGAGAAGGCGCGCATCCACGCGCCGGCCGGGCTGGACATCGGCGCGCGGACGGCGCCGGAGATCGCGCTGTCCATCCTCGCCGAGGTCATCTCCAAGCGGCCCCGGCAGACCGCCCCGCCGCCCGGTCGTATCGAGCTTCCGCTGCTGCAGGTCCCCGCCGTCTCGAAGGTCGCCGTGGCGAAGGACGTCATCTGCGCGATGGACGTGGCGATCTCGCCGGACGCGCTGCAGTACGAGCACGAGGGCACCATGTACTACTTCTGCGGCTCCGGCTGCCGGCGGGCGTTCATCGACAACCCGGCCCGGTACCTGTGACGGCCTCGGTCGAGGAGCTGGTCGACGGCCTGTCCGAGCAGGGCTACCTCGCCGACCAGGGGCTCGCCACGGCGCTGTTCCTGTCGGTGCGGCTCGGCCAGCCGATCCTGCTCGAAGGGGAGCCAGGCGTCGGCAAGACCGCCGCCGCGGGCGCCCTCGCCGCGTCGCTGGACACCCCGCTCATCCGGTTGCAGTGCTACGAGGGGCTCAGCGCCGCCGAGGCCCTGTACGAGTGGAACTACCCGCGCCAGCTGCTGGGGATCCGGCTCGCCGAGGCGCGCGGCGAGGTGCCCCGGGAGGCGGACCTGTTCGCCCCCGAGTACCTGCTGCGCCGGCCGCTGCTCGCCGCGATCGAGCACCCCGGGCCGCGCCCGGCGGTGCTGCTCATCGACGAGGTCGACCGGGCCGACGACGAGTTCGAGGCGTTCCTGTTCGAGCTCCTGGCGGAGGGCTCGGTGACCATCCCCGAGCTGGGGACGCGGACCGCGGTGGTGCCGCCGATCGTCGTGCTGACCAGCAACCGGACCCGCGACCTGCACGACGCGCTGCTGCGGCGCTGCCTGTACCACTGGATCGGCTACCCCGACGCGCACCGGGTCGCGGCGATCATCCGGCAGCGGGTGCCGGGCGCCGACGAGCTCCTCGCCGCCCAGGTCGCCGGCGCGGTGTCGCGGCTGCGCGGGCTCGACCTCACCAAGCCGCCCGGCGTCGCCGAGGCGATCAGCTGGGCCAACGCGCTGCGCCTGCTGGGCCTGCCCCTGGACGAGAAGTCCGCCGGCGCGACCCTCGGCGCCGTCCTGAAGTACCGCGAGGACGAGGAGCTGGCCCGCCGGACGGGTCTGGCGGACCTTGCCACGGGGTGACCTGGCCGGGCTCGTCGCCGCCTTCGGCGCGGCGCTGCACGACGCGGGCCTGCCCGTCGGGCCGGACCGTGGCGAGCGCTTCGCCCGCGCCGTCACGCTCCTCGCCCCCACCACCACCGCGGAGCTGCACCGCTGCGCGCGGGCGACGCTGACCTGCCACCCCGAGCAGTTCGAGATCCTCGACCGGGTCTTCGACGCGGTCTTCCGCGGCTACGCCGACGACCCGGCCGACTTCCGCGGCGACCCCAACGCCACCGGCACGTCCACGACCACCAAATCCGGCGGCTTCTCAAGCGCTGGACCGTCTTCCGAGTCGTCGTCCTCCTCGACGGCGCCCGCCCGCGAGGTCGAGGTCCCGGTCGCCACCGTGGGCAGCGCGGCGGAGCGGCTCGCCTCCCGCGACTTCGCCACGCTGACGCCCGAAGAGCTCGCGGCGCTGCAGGACCTGATGCGGCGGCTCGCCGTCGCCACCCCGCCGCGCCGGACCCGCCGCATGCGCGCGAGGCCCTTCGGCGACGCCGTCGACCTCCGGGCCACCCTGCGGCGGGCCAGGCGCTCGGGCGGGCATCCGGTGCGGCTGATGCGCCGGGAGCCCCGGCTGCGGCCGCGGCGGCTCGTCGCGCTGTGCGACATCTCCGGATCCATGGAGCCCTACGCCAGGGCGATGCTGCAGCTGCTGTACTGCGCCGCCGGCACCTCGCACGCCGAGGTGTTCACGTTCGCCACCCGGCTGACCCGGCTCACGAAGGTGCTCGCCCGCACCCGCCCGGCCGTGGCGCTCGCCCGCGCCGGGCAGGCCGCCCCCGACTGGTCCGGCGGCACCCGCATCGGGGCCGCGCTGAAGGCCTTCAACGACGGCTACGGCCGCCGCGGGATGGCCCGCGGCGCGATCGTCCTCATCGTCTCCGACGGCTGGGAGACCGGCGACCCGGCGCAGGTCGGCGTCGAGATGGCCAGGCTGTCCCGCCTCGCCCACCGGATCGTGTGGGTCAACCCCCGGACCCAGAGCCCCCGCTACCGGCCCCTCGTCGGTGGCATGGCCGCCGCGTGGCCCTACTGCGACGCGGTGGTCAGCGCCCACTCCCTCACCGCTCTCGCCCCCCTCCTCGCTGCTCTTGAAGGACGTGACCGTCATGCTGCTCACCAATGAGTTCGTCGTCCACCGCCCCCTGGAAGAGACCTGGGCGGTGCTGACCGACCTGGAGCGGATCGCCCCCTGCATGCCCGGCGCCCAGCTGACGTCGGTGCAGGGGGAGGAGTACCACGGCAAGGTCAAGGTGAAGGTCGGCCCGATGACCGCCCAGTTCTCGGGCGTGGCCACCTTCAAGGAGCGCGACGACGCGGCGCACCGGGCGGTGATCGACGCCCGCGGCCGCGACGCGTCCGGCAAGGGCCGCGCGTCGGCGCTCGTCACGGCGGTACTGACGGCGGAGGGCGAATCGACGAAGGTCGCCGTCGAGACGGACCTGACGATCGCGGGCCCCTTGGCGCAGATGGGCCGCAGCACGATCGGCGACATCAGCACCCGGCTGCTCGGTCAGTTCGTCACCAACCTGGAGGCGCAGCTGGCCGACACCTCCCCCTCCGCCGAGGAGCCGCCTTCTTCCCCCTCCGCCGAGGAGCCGCCTTCTTCGGCCGAGCACGTCGAGCAGGTCGAGGCGATCGTGCCGACCGCTCCCGTCCCCGACGCGAACGGCGTGACGACCGCGCCCGCGCAGCAGGCCGTCCGCGTCATCGAGGGACCGGAGGCGGCCCCCGTCGACCTTCTGGAGACCGCCGGGACCACCAACATCGTGAAGATCGCGGTGCCGGTCGTCATCCTCGTCGCGGTGATCGTCGCGCTGGTCGTCTGGCTGGTCTGAACGACCCCGGAACAGGGCAAGGGGCACCGGCCGGGTTGCGGCCGGTGCCCCTCCTTTCCTCACCCCATCCGATGCGGCCGCCCAATCAACCGCAGGTGAAGACCGCCGGGGCCGCGTTCGGACCCCACGCCACCTTGCCGACGAGCAGGATCGTCGTCGACTCGCCCGGCTTCAGCCGGCTCTGCCACGGCTTGACCTTCACCGAGGCGCCGGTCTGCGTCGCGGTGCCGTTGACCGCGAGGTCGACCTTCTGCGTGCCGGTGTAGGCGAAGCCCAGCGCCCAGTCGTTCAGCGTCTGGCGGGACGTGTTGCGGACCGTCACGGAGGCGATGTAGACGCCGCCGAGGTCCAGGACCTTGGTGTAGGTGACGGTGCACGGCTGCTTCGCGACCGCGCCGCCCTCACCCTGGTCCGCCAGGAACGACGCCACGAACGACAGCGCCGAGTTCCAGTTGATCGTGATCTCGTTGGTCGACCACGACTCGATGTCGTCGACGTAGCAGAACTGCGGCTTGCAGCCCGCCAGGATCTTCGACGCGACCGGGTCCTGGATCGAGGAGTTCGGCCCGCCCGACAGCGACCCGGCCGGCGGGTTGGGCAGCGCCGGGTTGAGCTGGTGGGCGTACATCCGCGAGTGCTGGTTGTGCGACGCCCGCTCGCCGTAGCCGGTCACGTAGGACTGGTTGAGCGCGTTGCGGCCGAGGATGTAGTCCATGCCGGTCAGGACGCCGTCGCGGAACGCCGTGTCGCCGCTGATGTCGTACGCCGTGGCGACGACGGCCAGGTTGTTCACGACCAGGCCGTTGGAGCCCCAGTCGAACTTCCCGTTGGACGGGTTGTAGGCGATGTTGTACGCGTTGCCCCGCAGCGTCTGCAGGTAGCCGCGGGCACCGTCCACAACGGACTGCCGCACCCGCGCCCGGTCGGGCAGCGCGTTGGGCACGGTCGCGAGGTCGAGCCGGCCGGCCGTCGCGGTGAACTTCCAGTCGAAGCCCTCCGGGCGGAACACGTCGGCGGTGTGCCACGGCGACGCCACGACCGCGTCCTGGTAGGCCTTCTCGCCGGTGCTGATGAACAGCTCCGCCGCGGCCCAGTAGAACTCGTCGGTCACGTTGTCGTCGTCGTACGCGCCGCCGCCGGTGCCGTCCGTGACGAGGGCGTAGCGGGCCGGGTTGGCGACCGCGGCCGCGTACGCCGTCTTCGCCGCGGCGAGCAGCTTCGCGGCGAACGCCTTGTCGTAGGGCTGGAAGAGCCGGGCGCCCTGGGCGGCGGTCGCGGCGAGGTTCAGCGTCGCGGCCGTCGACGGGGCGTGCAGCTCCCGCGGCTGCGGGTCGGCGGCGGGGTCGAGCGGCAGGCCGGTCCAGGCGGCGTCGTGCACCTTGTGGTGCACCATGCCGGCGAGGGGCTTACCCGCCGGGACCTGCATCCGCAGCATGAACTCGAGCTCCCAGCGCGCCTCGTCGAGGACGTCGGGCACCTGGTTGCCGTGCTCCGGGATGCGCAGCGAGCCGTCGCCGAGCTTGTCCGCGCGGGCGCCGGTGGCGACCTTGGTCCGCTCGAAGGTGCTCAGCAGCTGGTACACCGAGATGCCGCCGTTGACGACGTACTTGCCGTGGTCGCCGGCGTCGTACCAGCCGCCGCGCACGTCGAGCCGGTAGTCGCACAGGCCCGGCTGGCACGGGACGTCCGTGTCGCCCTGGTTGGGCGCGACGCCGAGGTGGCCGGCCGCGCGGCCGTAGCCGGGGGCGATGCTGTCGAGGATCTCGATGCCGCTGCGCTGGGTGTAGTACCAGGACAGCGAGTCGGCGCGCAGCTTCTCGTAGGCCGCGTTGACGCCGATGTCGAAGGGCACGCTGGTCTCGCCGTCGGCGGTCAGCGTGTATCCGGCGCCCTTCACCCTGTACGCGCTGAAGTCGGCCGTCTGGACGTTCTGGCCGGAGGTGGCGTCGACCCCGGCCGGCGTGGTCGTGCCGGTGGCGACGACCGTGCCGGCGGCGTTGCGCAGCTGCCACGGCAGGCCGGTGGTCGCCTCGGTGACGACGGTGGCGGCCTTCGGGCCGTCGGCGAGGTAGCCGACCTGGTTGACCCGCACGCGGGGGCCGGTGTCCGGGACGTACACGGGCGGCGGAGCACCTCCCTGCAACGAGATGTCGTCGAGGCACAGCGTCCAGGCGGTCGCGCTGCCGCCGACCTGGAACGCGACCTGGCCCGCGTCGGTGTCGGCCGCCGCGGTGAACGTGTAGCTGTAGGACTGCTGCGCCGCGGTGAGGGCCGGCGCCGCGGAGAGCTCCTGGGTGTACGGCGGCGCCGCGAGCTGGACGTTGGCCCGGATCGTCACCGGCGTGCTGGCGCTGGCCTTGAAGGCGAGCCTGTACGACTCGCCGGCCTGCAGCTTGACGGCGTTCTGCCCGATGATGGCGTCCCACGGGTTGGTGGTCCCGGCGGGGATGGCCGCGCACAGCTGCCCGCCCACGACGGAGGCCGGCGCGTTGCCGGTCCACCACCACGGGTCTGTGCCGCTGTCGAAGGTGCCGTTGACGAGCTGTTCGGCCGGATCGGCGAATGCGGCGGACGCGGTCATCGGCACGACCAGGACCGCCGCGACTAAGGCGAGCGAGAGTTTGCGCTTCACACAGACACCCCTTGTGGCGGAAGGGAAATGGGAGCGCTCCCACTGTGTCTTACCGCACACAAGGGTGTCAATACTCAAGCTGCCTAGCGTTTCAGGGTGGGAAACACATACCAAACCAGCACGAACAACACCCCGAGCGTGACGGCCGCCGCGATCGCCCACGAGACCGCGACGACGACCTCGAACACCAGGAACACGGCGCCGACCACGGAGAGCCACAGGAACACGAGCCCGATCTGCGCGAGCGTGTCGCTCGACTCGACGAGCTGCTCCTTGCGCCCCCGGCGGAACAGGATCCGGTGATGGCTGACCGGGGCGATCAGGCACAGCGTCGCCAGGGCGGTGAGCACCAGCGTCACGATGTACGTTCCACGCTGGACGGCCGTGATCTCCGCGAACCGCTGGCTGAACGGAATCGTCAGCAGGAAGGCGAACAAGATCTGCACGCCGGTCTGCGCGACCCGCAGCTCCTGCAGCAATTCGGTCCAATTCCGGTCGGAACGCTCAACGGGGCTCTCGTCGCGATCGGCCATGCGGGTTCTTTACCCAACGGGTCGCCAGAACGAAACTGGCGATCGGGTCAAACCCGGCGCGTCGGGGCTGCGACCGGTTGCATGCTGGGCATATGGTCGCAAACGTGAGCGCACCCTTCGATGAGTTGACGTCCGGTCGACGCGCGTGGATCGCCCGGGCCGGGCTGGCCGAGCTCGCCTCCGCCGTCGGGCGCCCCGGCCGTGTGGCGGTCTCCGTGCGGCCCGACCTGCTGGCGCGGGTCGACCAGCACGCCGCCGCGGTCCGCGAGTCCCTTGGTGGCACGCTGCTCGACCCGGTTGCCCTCGCCGGTTACGCGGCGGCGATCCGCGACGCCGCCAGGGACGCGGGCGAGACCCTCGACGACTGGTCCCGCCCGACCTGGGCGATGCTCCGCCTGCTGGCGGTCTGCTCGCTGATCCCCTCGTAGGCGCTTGTTCGGCGCTTACTTCAGGAAGCGCCCTCGTAGGCGCTTACTGGGCGCTTACTTCAGGAAGCGCTTGTCGGCGTGCAGCGGGTCCGTCAGCCGGATGGTGATGAACTCGTTGTTGTCGGGCTGGCCCGGCGTACGCCCGTTGGAGAACGGGAAGTTGTTGTCGTTGACCACGCCGAGGGTCTTGTCGTCGAGGATGACGACGTCCTCGATGGTCTGGAACGGGAACGTGAACGTGCCGGTGTCCCCACCGAGGTGGCGCGGGTCGGCGAGGTTCATGAGGTCCGCCACGAGGGTCTTGTCGAGCTTGCCGTCGCGGTTACGGTCGCGCTTGTCGGCGAGGTAGATCCGCTTGAACTTCGCGGTCGCGCCCTGGCCGTTGTCGCGCTCGATGACGAGGAAGCGGTCGTCGTCGACGGCGATCGCGTCGCCGATCGCGTTGGCCGGGTCCTCCAGCTGGTAGATCCAGCGCTTGCCCGTGTACGCGCGGGACGCGACGTCGAACTCGTTGAGCCGCAGGCCGCCGGGCGCGTCGCCGGCGACGACACCCTCCAGCAGCGCGTACAGCTTCCGGCCGTCGGGCGACTGGGCGAGGCCCTCGAAGCCCTTGCTGCTGTTCAGGTTCGGGTTGCCGGCCGGGTTCTCCGGCGCGCGGACCCCGTCGAGCGGGATCGGCGCCTGCAGCAGCCGCCCGGCGCGGTCGAAGTGCAGCAGGTACGGGCCGAACTCGTCGCCGATCCAGTACGTGCCGTCCTTCGCCCGCTGGATCGACTCGACGTCGAAGTCCGAGCCGGTGAGCACCCGGTCGGGGCGGGTCAGCGCGAACGGCACGAGACCGTTCGGGTCCGTGAGGTTGATGCCGCCGACCACGTCCACCGTCTGGTTGCCGTAGTCCGGGGCCACCCGGTGGATGCGCAGGACGAAGTCGGCGCTGTTGGCCTTGTTGCCGTAGCCGTTGTCCGAGAGCACCTCGAACGTGCCGTCCCCGAGCTGGGCGATGCCGCTGAAGCCCTGGACCGGCTGGTCGGCGAACGGCGGCGTGATCCCGTTGGACGGCGTGCCGCCCAGCAGCGAGCCCGACGGGTCGCTGGCGGAGACGAACGTGGTCGCCGGCAGCGCGGCGAAACCGGTCAGGGTGGCGCGGCCGTAGGTGTCGTGCGCTTCAGCGCTCGGCGCGGCGAGGGCCAGCGTCAGCACGCCGATACCCAGGCCGGCACCGGCACGTCGGAGATTCCTCATGGGCCGCGACGCTAAGCGGCTCGGGTGAACCACCCAGGTGCTTCCGGTGATCGGCCTACGTTTTCTTGGTGATCGCTTCCTGGAGCGTGCGCAGCCGCGCGACGACGGCCGGCGCGTCGGTGATGCTGCCGCCACCCTGGTAGTACACGAACGACACGCGCACGACGAGCTCGCCGCTGGCGGCCTCCACGTACGCCTCGTTGTCGCCGGCGACCGAGAACGTCGACGCGTCGATCGACTTCGCGTCCTTCGCCGCGTTCTTGTCGTAGGCCACCTGCTGCGCGGCGCCCGACGAGGGGCGGACCAGCGTCAGGAACAGGTAGAAGTTGCCGGAGGCGCCGTCGACCGCGCACGCCTTGAGCGAGTCGGTGTCGCGGCGCTCCCTGGTGCCCGGCGCCTCGCCGAGCGCGGCCTTGAGCTGGTCGTCGGTGGCGATGCCGCACATGTCGGCGGTGTCGTAGACGGCGCCGTTGCGCTTCGCGTCCTGCGGACTGCCCTGCCCTGCCGGGTCGTCGCCGCAGCCGGCGAGCGCCAGTACGACGCCCGCCGACAGCACGGCTTTACGTATGGTCACGCAGTGTTTCTACACGGTTTTCAGACGCGGCCGAAGTCCTGGGTCCAGTACGGGGTCCCGTCCGCCTTGTACGCGAGGCCGACGCCGACCGCGACGCTGCTGCAGTTGAGGATGTTGGCCCGGTGGCCCTCGCTGTTGATCCAGCCGGTGACGACCTCCTGCGGCGACCGGTAGCCCCAGGCGATGTTCTCCGCCGACGCCCCGGTGGTGTACCCGGCGGCGACCTCACGCTGCACGAACGTGCTGCCGTTGGACCCGGTGTGGCTGAAGAAGTTGTTCGTCACCATGTCGGTGCTGTGGTTGCGCGCCGCCGCGACCAGCCGCGAGTCGATGCGCAGGGCGCCGCAGCCGTTGGCCTTGCGGTAGTTGTTGGTCAGCGTCACGACCTCGCTCTCCAGCGAGCTGCTCTCCACCGGCTTGGTGACGGGCGTCGTGGGCGCGGTGGTGGGCGTCTTGGTCGGCGTGGTGACCGGCTTGGTGGTCGGCTTGGTGGCCGGCTTCTTCGTCGGCGTCGTGACCGGCTTCTTGGCGGTCGACTTCTTCTTCTTTTTCTTCTTCTTGGACACCGCGGCGGCGACGTCAGCACCCGCGACCGCGTCACCGGCGGCGGTGACGACCTGCGCGGCGGCGGGGGCGGCCGTCGCCGCGGTGGCGGTGAGCGCGAAGCCGAGCGGCGCCGCGAGCAGCACGGCGGCGAGGATGGTGGCACGGCGAGGGAACCGGGTCACGATGGGAAGACCTTCCGTCGGTGAGCTTGACGGAGTTGGTATCGGGTGCCTCACAGCGCTCGTGAGCAGGTCAACTGGCCCGCAACGGTCGGCAACCGACCGGCTACCCGTGCGGGTGGGTCCCTAGTGGACCGGCCGCCGAAGTTCGGTCAAAGGTTGGAGGGCGGCGCCCCCGGGCATTCATACCGTTGAGCTACAACAACGATCCGCCCGTCGAAGGAGCAGCAATGTCCACTCTGGTCAGGCCCCGGGACAACCGTTGGATCGCCGGCGTCTGCTCCGGCCTCGCCCGCCGGTTCGGCATGTCGCCCAACGTCATGCGGCTCATCTTCCTCATCTCGTGCCTGCTGCCGGGCCCGCAGTTCGTGATCTACATCGTGCTGTGGGTCCTGATGCCCGACGAGTCGAAGTCGCCCAGTTACAACTGAGGTCCGCACGGGTGCGCTCCGGGTTCGCCGGTCAACCGGCCGGCCGACCGGTCGAACTCGGAGGCATGTTCAAAGACCTCGCCGAAGCCACCCGCCACACCGCCGCCCGCTCGACCCTGAACGGCCTGATGACCTGGCTCGGCGAGTCCGGCCTGGCGGCCGCCGCCGCCTCGGCCGGCCTCCAGGCCGCGGTCGACCAGCACGCCGCCTCGGTCCGCGACGCCCTCGGCGACCCGGAGCACGGCCCGAACGCCGTCGCCCTCGCCAGCTACGCCACCGGCGTCCGCGACGCCCTCATCGAGGCCCAGTGGCAGCTGCCACCGACCTCGGAGCTCGACTGGTCGAAGGCCGAGTGGCCCACGGTCCGCCTCATCGCCATCTGCGCCCTGGCCCGCTCCGCCGGCCACATCTGACCAAACCGCCCCACCCCCACCCGCCGCCACCATCCCGGCCCCCACCATGATCCGGAAGACTTTGTGCAGCCCTGCGTGCACAACCTCTTCCGGATCACCGCGAGCCGGCACGCACCGGAGCCGAGCACACACGGGGCCGGGCGCACACGGGGCCGGGCGCACATGCCGAGGGCGGGCGCACATGCCGAGGGCGGGCGCGCTCCACATACGGCGCCGGACCCTTGCGACAGCCCACACGCGCTGCGACTGTCGCCCGTCACGATGGTCAGGGCCACGACCCTCAGCCAACGCCACCGGTCACTCCGCGGGGCGTATCCGTGATCCGGAAGACCTTGTGCCGCCCCAGGTGCACAACCTCTTCCGGATCATCCGAAGCCGCGTCAGCACGCCGGGGCGTGCCGCCCGTCGACGCCCTGGCCGCCGACAGCAGCCCGCCCCACCCATGATCCGGAAGACTTTGCGCTGCCCCAGGTGCACAACCTCTTCCGGATTACTGCTGGCCGGTCGGCGGGGTCGAGCGCTCGCGTGGGCCGCCGATGAACGCGGCCGCGACGGCGCCCGCGAGGCAGACGGCGGCGGTGATCAGGAAGATCTCGCGGTACTCGGTGCGGAGGGCGTCCTGGAGTGCGTTCGCGTACGCGGACATCAGCCGCCGCTGCTCCTCGGCCGGCTTGCCGAAGACCAGCGGGAAGTCGAGGTTCGCGGTCAGCTCGTGGAACCGGTGCAGTCCCCACGCCGTCAGGGCGGCGACCCCGATCAGCATGCCCATCGTCCGCGCCACGACCACCGCCGACGAGGCCACCCCGTGCTGTGACGCCGGGGTCGCCCGCAGCGCCGCCGCCGACAGCGGAGCGATGACCAGGCCCAGCCCGAGCCCCGCGAGCGCCAGGTCCGTGTCCAGCCGCGGCAGGAACCCCAGGTGCCGCGCGGCGAGCACGTCCGCAGGCCAGCCCGCGATGAGCAGATACGCGACCGCCGCCAGCACGAGCCCACCGACGGCGACCGCCCGCTCGCGCACCCGCCCCGCACCCCACCCACCAGCACCGCCACTACCACCAGCGTCGCCGCCACCGCCACCGCCAGCGCCACCGCCAGCGTCGCCACCACCGCCAGCAGCACCGCCAGCAGCACCGGCAGCAGCACCAGCGCCGGCATCGGCAGCACCGGCGCCAGCACCGGCGGCATCGGGGCTGCCCACGGCCGGAAGCTCGGCAGCGCCGAGCATGGCGGCGCCGGGGCGGGCGGGGCTGTCCCACGCGTCCGGGCCGCCCGGGGTGAGCCGGCCCTCGCCGGCGGGAGCGGCGGCCAGGTCGAGAGCTTCCGCGCCGGAAGGGACGTCCCGCACAGCCGCCCGGCGGGACTGGCGGAGCAGCAGGCCGCCCAGGACCGCCCCCACGGGGAGGGCGACCAGGAAGCGGGTCAGCACCAGGGTGGCGTCGACGCCGGACTTGCGCAGGAGGGTCTGCGCGACCAGCTCCACGTCTACCAGCGTGACCATGAGGGCGACGCCGGCGCACCAGCTCGCCACCAGGACCGCGAAGAACGGCAGCTTGGCGGCGCCGGTCAGGTCCAGCAGGCGGGTGCGGGCCCGCCGCTCCCACAGCACGAACAGCACCGTCACGACCGCGGCGCCGGCGAGGACGGGCCAGCCCCACGAGGGCAGGACGGACCGCTCGGGGTCGGGGTTGTACAGGGCGGCGACCACCGCGCCGAGCGCCACCGCCAGGAGCAGCCCGCCGACCAGGTCGGTCTTGCGCGGGGCGGACGAACGCATCGGGCCGCCGGGCACCGTGCGCCAGACGAGGACGATCGCGACCGCGACGAGCGGCAGGTTCAGCCAGAAGATGCCGCGCCAGGAGCCGAGGGCGGCGGCGACCGCCACCCCGTACAGGGGGCCGAGGACGCTGCCGAGCTCCTGCGCCGCCCCGATGTTGCCGAGGACCAGGTGGCGGCCGCGGTCGGGCCACAGGTCGCTGACGAGGGCGACGGTGACGGGCAGCAGCGCGCCGCCGGCGATGCCCTGCAGCGTGCGGCCGCCGGTGAGCAGCCAGATCTCGCCGCCGGAGGCGGCGGCCGTGAGCACGCCGGACGCGGCGGTGAGCGCGGAGCCGGCGGCGAACCCGAGCAGGCTCGCGACCAGCAGCGCCCGGCGGCCGAACCGGTCGGAGAGCGACCCGAGCAGCGGCATCCCGGCGACGTACCCGAGCAGGAAGCCGGTCACGACCGGGGTGACCCGCTCCAGCCGGGTGTCGGCGATGTGCAGGGAGTCCATGATGTCGGTGAGGACCCCGACGATCACGTAGGCGTCGAGCGCGGCGAGCAGCACCGCCACCCCGCCCACGCTGACGGCGAGCCGCCGCTGCCCGCCCCCGGAGGCGGGCGCAGTCGACGTCATCCGCTTACTTCGGCGGGGCGATGGTGACCGGGGCGTCGAACTCCTTGAACTTGATGGTGACCGTGCCGCCCTTGGCCTCGCCGACGGCGGGCAGGGTGAACGCCGCCTTCAGCAGCTTCTTGCCGTCCTTGGCGATCCAGAACTTGCCGGGCACGGAGCCGGTGACGCCGGGCACCACGTTGGCGAGGGTCTGCGAGGAGTTGTCGGTCGAGACCCGGTAGGCCTCCTGGCCGTCGACGCTCTCGGTGGCCTCGGTCTTGCCGTTGGTGGCGGTGCCCAGGACCTTGGCGATGCCGCGGTCGGGCGAGAGGATCGCCGACGGGTCGTAGACCGACGCCGCGAGGGCGAGCGGCAGCTGCTGGTAGTCCCCGGTGGGACCCTTGAGCCACATGGTCTGCCCCACGATGGTGAAGGCCATGTCGACCGTCGCGCCCATCTGCTCGACCTGGGCGGTCCCCTGCGCGTTGCCCTCCTTGGTCAGCACGCCGTCGGCGCGCTTGAGCGCCACGCCGGCGATGGTGCCGTCGGCCGTGATGAGGAACTTCGCGGACGTGATCCCGCCCATCGCGGTCGCGGACTCCTTGAGCAGCCCGTCGGCGGCCGGCAGGTTGGGATCCGCCTTCCCGGCGTCGTCCTCTTTGGACTTGCTGGTGCAGCCGGTCAGGACGAAGAGCAAGGCCGTGAAACCGGCCAGCAGAGCACGAGTGCGGGGCATACCGGCATGCTAGACCGCGCATCGAAACAACGGGCGAGCCGTGACCCTGAGCAGCGGTGAAGTCACCGAGCGACAGCTCTAGCGCCCCGCGAGCAGCTCCGCGACCGCCCGGCCGGAGGCGGCCGTCGCGCCGAACGTGGCGATGTGCAGGTCGCCCCGCGGCGCGGCGGGCACGCCCATCTCGACCACGACCGCGTCGGGGCGCACGGCGAGGGATGCCTTCAGCGCGTCGGTGATCCACGGGTAGCGGTGCGGGTCCCGTACCACCAGCAGCAACGGACGACCGATGGACGAGCGCAACGCGTCGGGCAGGCCCTCCTCCGAGGAGAGTCGCACCCCGGAGGTGTCGGGCACCAGCTCGGCGAGCGGCGCGATGAGCCCCCACGGCGTCTCCGGGGCGATCGCGAAGTTGAGCTCCGGCTGGAACTCGATCACGTACGCGGGCGCGGCGAGCGGGAACGTGGCGTCGGGCGCGGTGATGCGCAGCGCCCGGCGGGCCGCGGACAGCCCGAGCGCGCCCGCCTGCGGGTCCGGCGCCAGGCGGGACGCGTTCAGCGACCAGGCGGCGAGCCGCGCGACCCGGGCGGCGGCGTCGGCGAGCCGCGACTCGGGCAGCTCGCCGGAGCGCACGGCGGCGACGATCGCGTCGCGGAGCAGGTTGGCCGTGTCCTCGTCGGCGTGGTCGCCACCGACGCAGATCGCGTCGGCGCCCGCGGCGAGCGCAAGGACGGTGGCCTGCGCGAAGCCGTAGCGGTCGGAGATCGCCCGCATCTCGATGCCGTCGGTGACGATCAGGCCCTCGAAGCCGAGCTCGCCGCGGAGCAGGTCGGTCATGATCCGCGGGCTGAGGGTGGCCGGCAGGTCCGGGTCGAGCGCGGGGACGCGCAGGTGGGCGCTCATGACGGCGCGCACGCCGGCGGCGATCGCCGCGCGGAACGGCACCAGCTCGGTCGCGTCGAGGTCGGCCCGCCCGGCCTTGATGATCGGCACGTCCAGGTGCGAGTCGACGCTGGTGTTGCCATGCCCGGGGAAGTGCTTCGCGCAGGCGGCGACGCCCGCCTCCTGCAGGCCGGTGACCCACGCGGCGGTGTGCCGGGCGACGCGCTCGGGCTCGGCGCCGAACGCGCGGGAGCCGATGACCGGGTTGTTGGGGTCGGAGTTGACGTCCGCGTCGGGCGCGTAGTCGAAGGTGATGCCGACCGAGGCGAGGTCACGGCCGATGTGGCAGGCGACCTCGCGGGTCAGCGCGGTGTCGTCGACGGCGCCGAGGGCGAGGTTGCCGGGCCACGGGCTGCCGCTGTGCGCATCGATGCGGGTGACGTCGCCGGCCTCCTCGTCGATGGCGACGATGACGTCCTCGCGCTCGGCGCGCAGCGCCGCGGTCAGCTCCGCGACCTGGTCACGGTCGACGACGTTGCGAGCGAAGAGCACGACGCCGCCGAGCCCCTCGGCCAGGCGGCGGCGGACCCACGGCGGGGGCTCCTTGCCCACGAATCCCGGCTGAAGCACGGCGTTCGCCATGCCGACCAGGTCGTCCCCCGTGCTTGCGTCCATGCGTCAACCACCCTTCGCGCCTGGCGAGAATGGTCACATCACAGCTCCGTAATAGTCAAGAAACCTTCCAGTAGTTAACGGCCCGGTCATCGATGGGGGCGGATGGTCCAGACCACTGTCATCTCCGTCGTGACGGCACCGTCGGCCCTCGTGACCTCGATCGTGACGGGAAATTCGGGGCGCTCGCCGGCGGCCAGCTCCGCCAGAACCTCGCTGACGGGCCGGCCGAGCCGGGCGACGGCCTGGACCGGTCCGGCGGCGAGCTTGCGGTACGCGATGTCGCACCGCACCGCCAGCGGCGTGCCCAGCGCGAGGTGCTCGCCGAACGCCGCCATCACCACGGCGCCGGACGCGGTCTCGCCCAGCGTGAAAATTGCGCCGGCGTGCGGCCCGGCGACGTGGTTGTGCAGCCGCTCCTCGTCCGGGAGCGTGGCGGTGGCGCTGATGTCGTCGCCGTCCACGCGCACGTCGGTGATCTCGATTCCGACGGTGCGCGCGAACGGGACTGCGGAGATCAGGTTGGTCGCCAGTACCTTGGCATCAACGGTCATGCGTCGAGGTTACCGACCGGTAGCAAGACCTAGAAGAGCTCGCCGATCGTGTGGATGATGTTGACGTAGAAGTTGCCCTCGATCGGCCGGAACACCTGGAACGGCTCGTGCGGCTCGCCGACGAACGGGCGCAGCGTCCACGCGAGCTGGGTGCCGACGAAGCCGAAGAGCAGGATCCACACGTGCAGCAGCGTCATGCTGGCCGGGCGCTCGCCGGGCGCCAGCGTGACGGCTCCGGTGCGCGGCGTGGGGAGCGGCGGCGCCACCGGGAACGCGTAGCGGCCGTCGGGCAGCAGCAGCGGCTGCTTCGGCGGGTAGACCACCGGCGGCGCCGCCGCGATCTGGACCGTTCCGTTGGCCTGCGGAGACGATGCCGCGGCCCCGGCCGACACCGACGCGGCCGGGACAGCCGCCTTGTCATCGTCTGCGGCGTCGGTACCGGCGGGCGCCGGCGACACCGGTGCGTCCTGCGACACGTTGGCCAGCCCGGCCATCGCCTCCGCTTCGGCCCGCTCCTGCGCCTCCCGTGCCTCCTGCTCCGCGCGCCGCGCCGCCGCGACCGTGGCCGTGTGGGCGTTCAGCGCGTGCATGCCGCTGGTGAGGAACTTCAGCCCGACGAACGCCGTCATGGTCAGGATCGCCACGTTGAGGATCTTGTAGAACGAGTAGCTGAACGCCGTCAGCAGGAAGAACAGGCTGATCGGCGCGAACGCCAGGGACAGCACCGCGGTCACCGTGATCGTGACCATGACCAGCGCGAGTGCCTGCCGGACCTGCAACCTGGCGCCGAACACCAGGTTGAACAGGTACAGCGTCGGCAGGCAGATCGCGAGCGTCATCAGGAACAGCAGCGGCAGTTTCAGCGCCGACAGGCCCGCCGAGCGAAGCTGTGCGAAGCACCCAGCACCGCGCCGTAGCAGGCGAGCGCCAGCACCGAGCTGGTGAGCATCTGCAACGTCAGCTTGCCGAGGTCCCGCTCTTCACCGATCTGGCGCCAGATCGAGTCCCGGTCGCGGAGGATCCGCTCGATGATGAGCAGTCCGCTCCCGGGTTGTTGACCGCCGCCTGCCGTGCCGTATGCCGCCATCGGAGCATCCCCTACGTCGGAGGGCCAATTCGCCGCAGGCTAGAGCAGCCGCGTCACTCAGCGCCACCCCACATCGATGCGTTGTCCCCTTTCATCGAAAAAGTGCAGTGCTTCCATGCGCACAGCGACGGTCAACGGGTGACCGTGCGTGACCGCCGGGTACGGCGCTAGGCGCACCGCGAGCTCCGCCGGGCGACGGTGGTGCCGGCCCGGGTCGCTCAGGACGCTGTCGCGCTGGGGAGCGCGCCGCCCGTTGCGGCCGTTGCCGGCGCCGACCAGCTCCAGGTCCTCCGAGCCGCCGCGGCCGGTGAGCTTGCTGACGAAGCGCTTGAGCCCGCCGCCGTTGATCGGGATGTCGGTCGGCGGCGCGCCGATCTCGTCGACGATCACCGCGGTCGCGCCGATGTCCAGGAACGCGAGCGACTCGTGGCCGTGGTGCTCCAGGTACCGGATGCGCCCGCGCAGCACGTCGCCGCCGGTCGTGTCCGGCACCGGGGTCAGCGCCTCGGCGCGTACGCCGATGACGATCCGCTCGCCGTGGAAGTGCGCGACCTGGCGCGAGCGCAGATCGTTCCACGGCAGGTGGAGCACCTGGTCACCCATGTGCAGCGCGATGTGCCGGTCGAGGTGCACGTAGACCTCGGCCTCGAGCAGGTTCATCCGGGGGCTGCCCAGGAACGCGGCGACGTAGAGCGTGGCGGGCCGGCCGTACACCTGCGTCGGCGTCCCGACGTCCTGCAGGACGCCCTTGCGCAGGATCGCGACCCGGTCCGCCATCGTGAGCGCCTCGGCCTGGTCGTGGGTGACGTAGATGGTCGTGACACCCAGCTCGCGCACGAGACCGGAGATCTCCGCCCGCAGCTCCGCCCGCAGGCCGCTGTCCAGGTTGGACAGCGGCTCGTCCATGAGGAAGAGCTTCGGGCGGCGCACGATGGCACGGCCCATCGCGACCCGCTGGCGCTGGCCACCGGACAGCTGCCCAGGTTTGCGGGCCAGCACGTCACCGATGCCCAGCGCGCTGGCCACCTCGGCGACCTGCTCGGCGCGCGGCTCCGGCTCCACCCCCGACAGCCGCAGGGGGAAGCCGATGTTCTCCCCGACGGTCATGTGCGGATAGAGCGCGAAGTCCTGGAAGACCATGGCGACCCCACGCTCGCGCGGCGGGAGGTCGTTGGCCAGGTCGCCGTCGAGCATGATCGCACCGGAGGTGGGGTCCTCCAGGCCCGCGACCATGCGCAACAAGGTCGACTTGCCGCAGCCGCTGGGACCGAGGAGCACCATGAACTCGCCCTGTCCCACGTCAAGGTTCACTCGGTCGACGGCCACCGTGCCGTCGGCGAAGACCTTCATAACATCTTTGAGTGCGACGGTAGCCACCGTCACCTCCACCCCGAGTCAGCAGTGCAATTCGCGGATAACTCAGTCACCCCGAGTCAAGTACTGTGACGAGGGGCACGCAAGTTGGTCCATCGGGTAAATGACCAGTGTTCAGCGTGTTACCGCACAACTACTGGTAGGAAAGTTGGCAGTGACGGCCGCCGCTCACGACGCGGGGAAGTTTACGGTCACCGACGTGTACCCGAGAGCTCCGAGGAACTGCTGCAGCATCTTCCTGGTGTTCTCCTCGGCCCGCTTGCTGAGACCGGCCTCCTTGGCGGCCGTGCCGATCTTCTCCTCGGCGAGCTTGTAGACCTCCTGCAGCCGGTTCGGGTCCGACTTGAAGGCGTCCGCCAGCCGGTTGAACAGCCCGCGGTCCTCCTGGTAGACGTAGCTGCGGTCGTTGTTGATCCGCACCGGGCGCAGCTGCGGCGCCGGCAGGGTGATCTCGACCGTCCGCCGGTCGTCGGACTCCTTCACCGCGCCCTGACCGATCCCGGCGAAGTCGACGTAGACCTCCACCGACCCGGCGGCCACGAACAGGATCCGCTCGTTGAGCAGGAAGTCCGGGATGTACTTGCGGTCCTTCTGCACGTCGACGATGACCTCGAAGTTGCCCTCGGCCGCCACGTACTGGCTCAGGTCCTGCACGGACTTGAGCAGCGCGGGGCCGCTGCGGTCGGTCTGCTCCTTCGCGAACGGGTTCTTCAGGTCCGGGAACAGGCCGATCGTCTTCGCGCCCAGCACCAGCGCGACGATCAACCCGATCGTCGCCACCAGCCAGAACAGGCCACGCATCGCCCCGCCGCCGGCCTTGACCGGCACGACGATCGGCGCGTCCCGCTCGTTGCGCCCACGCGGGTCGACCGGGTCGCCGATCTTCGGCGACCAGCCCTTGCTCTTCCCGGTGGCCGGCTCGTCGTCATCGGGCCCGGACGTGATCGCGGGGTATTCGGAGGTCTTCGGGTCCGGCCCGCGCCGTTGCGTCGGCACGTCGTCCGAGTCGTCGGGGGTCACGGTTTCGTCGTTGCGGGCCATGCTGACTCCTCCGGGAGGATCTTCTTGCTATCACGGTAGAGGGGTCCGCAAAGGGCCGCGAATCGATCTCAGCCGAACGCCGCCAGCCCGGTCAGCTTCTGCCCGATGACCAGCTGATGGATCTCCGACGTCCCCTCGTACGTGAGGACCGTCTCCAGGTTGGCCGCGTGCCGCATGACCGGATACTCGGCGCTGATGCCGTTGGCGCCGAGCACGGTCCGGCACTGCCGGGCGATCGCGAGCGCCTCCCGCACGTTGTTCAGCTTGCCGACGCTGACCTGCTCCGGCTTGAGCACCCCGGCGTCGGCCCGGCGCCCCAGGTGCACCGCCAGCAGGTACCCCTTCTGCAGCTCGACGGCCGCGTCGGCGAACTTCGCCTGGGTCAGCTGGAACCCGGCGATCGGCCGGCCGAACTGCTCCCGCGCCCCCGCGTAGTCCAGCGCGGTGTGCAGGCAGTCACGGGCCGCCCCGAGCGCGCCCCACACGATGCCGTACCGCGCCTCGGTCAGGCACGACAGCGGCGCCTTCAGCCCCTTCGCGTCCGGCAGCAGCGCCTCCCCGGGCAGCCGCACCCCGTCCAGCACGATCTCGCCCGTACACGAGGCCCGCAGCGACAACTTCTGCTTGACCTCGCGCGCCGTCACCCCCGGCGTGTCCATCGGCACCACGAACCCGTTGATCCCCGCCTCGGTCCGCGCCCACACCACCGCCACGTCGGCGACCGGCGCGTTGGTGATCCACATCTTGGTGCCGTCGAGAATCCAGTCGTCGCCGTCCCGCCGCGCGCGGGTGGTCATCGAGCCCGGGTCGGATCCGTGGTCGGGCTCGGTCAGCCCGAAGCAGCCGATCAGGTCGCCCGCGGCCATGCCGGGCAGCCAGCGGTCCTTGTGCTCGTCGGAGCCGTACTTCCAGATCGCGAACATCGCCAGCGAACCCTGGACGCTGACCAGACTCCGGACACCCGAGTCGCCGGCCTCCAGCTCCAGACACGCCAACCCGTACGCGACGGCGCTCGCCCCGGCGCACCCATACCCGCTCAGGTGCATGCCGAGCAGCCCGATGGACGCGAACTCCTTGGCGAGATCCCGGACGGGCACCTGCCCGCGCTCGTACCAGCCGGCCACGTTGGGCCGCACGTGGTCGTCGACGACCCGCCGCACCACGGCCCGGATCGCCAGCTCCTCCTCCGAGTGCAGCGCGTCAACATCCAGCAGGTCCAGGGGCCGCATCGTCATAACTAACACTGTAAGTCAGCCATCACCCCTCACGGCCAGACGCCACCCACCCCGGGGCATCGACGTCGCGCGATCCACCCACATTTCAGAGATCATTTTGTAGGCGGATCGCGCACCATCTATGGAACAAAAGCCGCAAACCGGGGCATTGACCAACGTCTCAGCGAAGTGGTGGCCCCCTCGCACAACTCGACCCGCCCCGGTCCTGCACCGCCCGACAGCACTCACCACCCAACCCGCCGGCCGACCCCCAACGCCAGTTCCCTCTTTGGACCACAGCACGGGATCCGGCCCGCCGGGCAGGCACGACGCTCAACGCGGCCGGCGTGATCCAAGTCGCCAAGCGGCCGCCCCGACAACCAACTCCGTCCCTGGATCACAGAGCAGACGGCGAACCACCCAGGCGGACACGACACTCGGCACGGCCAGCATGATCCAAGCCGCCAAGCGGCTGCCCCGACGACCAGGTCCCTCCTTGGATCACAGAGCGGACGGCGGAACACCCAGGCGGACACGACACTCGGCGCAGCCGGCGTGATCCAAGTCGCCAGGCGGCCGCCCCGACAACCGACTCCGTCCCTGGATCACGGAGCGGACGGCGGAACACCCCGGGCGGACACGACGCTCGGCACGGCCGGCGTGATCCAAGTCGCCAAGCGGCTGCCCCGACGACCAGGTCCCTCCTTGGATCACAGCACAGGAGCCGGACCGCCGGGCGGACACGAGGCTCGGCACGGCCGGCGTGATCCAAGTCGCCAAGCGGCCGCCCCGACGACCAGGTCCATCCCTGGATCACAGAGCGGACAGCGGACCACCCGGGCGGACACGAGGCTCGACGCGGCCGGCGTGATCCAAGTCGCCAAGCGGCCGCCCCGACGACCAGGTCCCTCCTTGGATCACGGAGCGAACAGCGGAACACCCGGGCGGACACGAGGCTCGACGCGGCCGGCGTGATCCAAGTCGCCAAGCGGCCGCCCCGACGACCAGGTCCCTCCTTGGATCACAGCACAGGAGCCGGACCGCCGGGCGGGCACGAGGCTCGACGCGGCCGGCGTGATCCAAGTCGTCAGGTGGCTGCCCGGGCGACCGGACTCGTCCTTGGATCACGGGCCTTGCATGTGGGGGGAGGCAAGCCGGGAAGCTGTTCTGCAGCGGTGCACCCGGCGGACCGGCCGCGGCGGCGGGTCGCGCGAACAGCAAGACGCGAACAGCGAGACGCGAACGTGCAGAGGCGGAGACGGCCGCTCGGAAGGCGACCGTCTCCAACCCTTGGCACCGAAGGCCCGCCCGCACCGGGGCGCGGGCCTCAGGCCTGGAGGACCCGTGCGTGGATCGAGGTGCGTTGCTGCAGCGCCGCGCGTAACGCGCGGTGCAGGCCGTCCTCCAGGTACAGCCCGTTCTCCCACTGGACCACGTGCGGGAACAGGTCGCCGTAGAACGTGGAGTCCTCGGCGAGGAGCTTGTCGAGCGCCAGCTCCCGCTTGGTGGTGATGAGCTGGTCGAGCCGCACCGGGCGCGGCGGGATCTCGGACCACTGTTTCAGCGTCAGCCCATGTTCCGGATAAGGCCGACCGTCGCGGACCGCCTTGAAGATCATGAACGTCTCACCCCCCTGACCGTGTCAGGGTACCGACTAGGTGCGACAGAAACGCCGCCGAGCGTGTTCAAGACCCCCAGCGGCCGCGGTGCGTGATGGTGCCGGACTCGCGGCGGCCCCGTTTGAGTGACGGCGACTTCACGTCCGGAGCCCGGTAGCCGATGGTCATGGCGCCGATCGGGGTGTACTCGGAAGGCACCCCGAACGCCGCGCGGTAGGCCGCGTCGGAGGCGGGCGGGATGCCGAAGAAGCACGCGCCCAGGCCCTCGTCGACGGCGCCCAGCAGCACCAGCAGGCTCGCCATCCCGGTGTCGATGTGCCAGTAGGGCACCGGCCAGCGGGCCTCGTCGCGGTCGGTCCAGCCCTTGTCGGCCTCGGCGTACCGCGAGAGGTAGGCGTCGCGGTGGCTGTGCGGCACGACGATCACCGGCGCCCGGCTCATCCCGTCCAGCCACGAGGTCGTGGCCGTGTCGGGCGGGGAGGTCGCCGCCCAGAACGTGGCCCGGTCCTCGTCGGAGGTCAGGACCAGGAACTCCCAGCCCTGCGAGAACCCCGCCGAGGGGGCGTGCGTCGCGTACCCCAGCAGCTTGTCGATCACGGCCGGGTCCACCGGCCGCGACGCGTCGTAGTTTCGGACCATCCGCCGCCGGCGGATCGCCTCAGACAGTTCCACGGATCCCCCAAACCCCGTGCCAGGACGCTCCCGGCTCCAGGGTCACCACATCACGCCCGGACCGGAACGCGTCAGGGGGGCAGGTCATCGGCTCGATGGCGAGCGCCTTGCGCAGCCGATCGGCGGGAAGCGTGTCGGAGGAGTACACCTGCCACCAGCCGAACGACGAGTCGGCCCAGACCGTGACGCCACGGCCGTCGGGGGCGGTGACCGTGACCTGCGAGCCACCATCGGCGTCGGGGACCACCTCGCCGAACGCCGTGTCCAGGATGGTGCCGCCGAGCCGGCGGCCGTCGAGGAAGTCGTACTCGCCGCCGGCGACCCGGGCGGCGCCGATCGGCAGGAGGCGCGCGTCGACGAGCAGGCGGCTGCGGGCCGGGACCTTCAGGGTGAGGTCGTCGACCGCGACGCCCGGCACCAGCACGTACGGGTGGGTGGCCAGCCCGAACGGCGCGTCCTCGGCGCCGACGTTCGTCACCTCGTGCTCGGCCCGCAGGCCGCCCTCGCCGACCGACCATGTCGTGCGCAGGCGCAGCGGCCACTGGTACCCCGGCTGCGGCACCAGGTCGTGCTCGACGGTCACGCTGTCGGGCGCGGCGTCGACGAGGCGCCAGCGGACCCAGTTGACCAGGCCGTGGATGGCGTTGTGGCGCTCGGGCTCGGTCAGCGGCAGCTGCAGGTGGTCGCCGCCGAACGCGTACTGCCCGTCGCGGATGCGGTTGGGCCACGGGGCGAGGACCTGACCGGCGCTGCCGACCGCGTGCTCCCCCTCGGCGTAGCCGGCGACGACGTCGGCGCCGTCGACGGTGTAACTGCGCACGCCACCGCCGACCTCGACGATGACGGCCTCATGGCCGCCCGAGGCGATCGTCCACTGTGTACCGGAAGGGGCGTGCGAGAGCTGCGCGGCGGCGGCGGTGTCCATGGCCGCGACAATATCGTCAGTCCGACCGGTCGGTGTACCGAAGCAGGACGGGAAATGTCAGGCCCAGGAGGACGGCCACCGCGGCGGCCGCGATCCCGCCGCTGACCCAGGAGAAGGTGGCGCCGGTCGCGTCGGCCACCGAGCCGGCCCGAAGGTCACCCAGACGTGGACCTCCTGCGACGACGGCGAAGAACACTCCCTGCAGCCGCCCGCGCATCTCGTCGGGCGCGCTGAGGAGCACCGTCTGCCGGTACACCCCGCTGATCATGTCCGCCGCACCGGCCAGCGCCATGAAAGCTACACACGCCCACAGCCACGGGACCGCGCCGGCGGCCGCGACGGCGAGCCCCCAGCCGACGACGGCGAGCACGAGCGCGACGCCCTGCCGGTGCACGCGGCCGATCCAGCCGGACGTGAGACCGGCGAGCGTCGATCCGATGGCGATCGACGCGTACAGCCAGCCCAGCGACGCCGGGCCGTAGCGCTGGTCGGCGACGACGGGGAACAGCGCCTTCGGCATCGCGAGGACCATCGCGGCGATGTCGATCGCGAACGTCAGCAGGATCACTTTCGAGCCGGCGAGGAACCGCAGGCCGTCGCGGATGTCCCGCAGCCCGCCCGTGGTCTTCGCGACCCCGGCCGGCGGCAGGGCCGGCAACCGCATGGCCGCCCACAGGACGATCGTGAAGAGGACGGCGTCGACGGCGTACGCGACGGCGAAGTCGGCGTTGGCGATGACCAGACCCGCGCCGACCGGGCCGAAGATCGAGGAGACGCTGGAGGCGGTGAAGCTCAGCGTGTTGGCCGAGGCGACCTCGCCCTCGTCGATCAGCGCCGGGATGATCGCCTGCCGGACGGGGCTGTTGACGCCGAACGCCGCGGACTGCGCCGCGATCAGCGCGAGCATCAGGTAGGCGTTGTCCACGTGCAGGACCGCCTGCGCGAGCAGGCCGAGCGTCGTCAGCCACATGAGAGTCGAGCTGGTCAGCAGCACCTTGCGCCGGTCGAACGCGTCCGCGATCGCGCCGCCCCAGATCGAGAACACGATCAGCGGCACCAGGCCGACGAAACTGGCGATGCCGACCCACAGGGCCGACTTGGTGATCTCGTACACCTGCACCGGCACGGCGACGGCGGTGAACTGGACGCCGAAGAAGGACACCGCGTTGCCCACGAACAACCGCCGGTAGGCCACGTGCCGCAGCGGCCGGACGTCGATCACGTGCTTGCGCAGGGCCTCCTGCACGCTCAAGGTGCGAGCCGTTCGACTTTGCCGCCGGTGTACCGGAGGCGGTCGTGCAACCGGCTGGGGCGGCCCTGCCAGAACTCGACCTCGTCGGGGCTGACCCGGTAGCCGCCCCAGTGCGGGGGTGCCGTCAGCGGGCCCTCGGCGGCCTCGACCGAGGCGACCAACGCCTCCAGCTCGTCGCGGGAGCCGATGACCCGCGATTGTGGACTTGCCCACGCCCCGACCTGGGCGCCGTGGGGGCGGATCGCGAAGTACTCCTCGGTCTCCTCGCGGGACACCTTCTCGACCGCGCCGTTGACGATGACCTGACGGTGCAGGGGGTACCACGGGAACACCAGCGAGGCCCGCGGGTTGGCCGCGATGTCGTGGCCCTTGCGCGACTCGTAGTTGGTGAAGAAGGTGAATCCGCGCTGGTCATAGCCCTTGAGGAGCACCGTCCGCGCGCTCGGCCGCCCGCTGCCGTCGGCGGTCGCCAGCAGCATCGCGTTGGGCTCGGGCAGGCCCGCCTCGACCGCGTCGGCGAACCAGGTGGCGAACTGCTCCAGCCACGTCCCGGCGAGTCCTTGCTCCGTCAGCTCGCCGCTGTACTCGTTCCTCATCCGCGACAAATCTTGCGGCGATGTGCTGGGTCTCACGCTCACATCCTTCCTCCGGCGGTCGCAAATGCGTGAAGATGTGTCACGGAAGACACATTGAGCCCCCGTTCAGTCGGCGCTGGCACCCCACCGGGGCGAAGATGGCAAAAGGGAACACCGGCGGGTAACAAACCTAGTCAGACACCCCAGAACCAGCAGGAGTGCGAGATGTCCGATTTCAAGCCGGGACTCGAGGGCGTGATCGCCTTCGAATCCGAGATCGCGGAGCCCGACAAGGAAGGCGGCGCGCTGCGTTACCGCGGCGTCGACATCGAGGATCTCATCGGCCAGGTGTCCTTCGGAAACGTTTGGGCACTCCTGGTCGACGGCAAGTTCGGCCCCGGCCTGCCGCCGGCCGAGCCGTTCCCGGTGCCCGTGCACTCCGGTGACATCCGGGTCGACGTGCAGTCCGCGGTGGCCATGCTCGCCCCCTACTGGGGCCTCGGCCAGCTGCTGGACATCGAGACCACGCAGGCGCGCGAGGACCTCGCCCGGGTCAGCGTCACCGCCCTGTCGTTCGTCGCGCAGGCCGCCCGCGGCCTGGGCCTGCCGGCCGTGCCGCAGAAGGAGATCGACAAGGCCGACACGGTCGTCGAGCGGTTCATGCGCCGCTGGCGGGGCGAGCCCGACCCGCGCCACGTCAAGGCCGTCGACGCCTACTTCATCTCCGCCGCCGAGCACGGCATGAACGCCTCCACGTTCACCACCCGGGTCGTCGCCTCCACCGGCGCCGACGCCGCGGCCTGCATCTCCTCCGGCATCGGCGCGCTCTCCGGCCCGCTGCACGGCGGCGCGCCGTCGCGCGTGCTGGGCATGATCGAGGCCGTGGAGCGCAGCGGCGACGCCGAGGGCTACGTCAAGGGCGTCCTCGACCGCGGCGAGCGGCTCATGGGCTTCGGCCACCGCGTCTACCGCGCCGAGGACCCGCGCGCCCGCGTGCTGCGCCGCACCGCCAAGGAGCTCGGCGCGCCGCGCTTCGAGATCGCCGAGGCGCTGGAGAAGGCGGCCCTCGCCGAGCTGCACGCCCGCCGCCCCGACCGGGTCCTCGCCACCAACGTCGAGTTCTGGTCCGCCGTCGTCCTCGACTTCGCCGAGGTCCCCGCGCACATGTTCACGTCGATGTTCACCTGCGCCCGGGTCGCCGGCTGGAGCGCGCACATCCTCGAGCAGAAGGAGCTGGGCCGCCTGGTCCGGCCGTCCGCGACGTACGTCGGCCCCGGCCCGCGCAAGCCGCAGGACGTCGAGGGCTGGTCCAACGTGGCGTGACGCGCCGCGCGTCTTGTGTGACGCGCGTCGCCCTCGACGCTGAATCGACCTGGATCGCGGCGGCGGAGGTGGCAGGATTCGCGGGGTACCCGTACCTGCCCGCCCGCCGCCGCATCCCGGAGTACCCACATGGTCGACATCCGCATTCCCGATGAGCTGAAGCCCGCCGACGGCCGCTTCGGTTCAGGCCCGAGCAAGGTCCGGCCCGAGGCCGTGCAGGCCCTCGCCGGTGTCGCGACCTCGTACCTCGGCACCAGCCACCGGCAGAAGACCGTCCGCGACGAGGTCGCCCGCCTCCGCCGTGGCTTCGCCGAGCTCTTCAGCATCCCCGACGGCTACGAGGTCGTCCTGGGCAACGGCGGCAGCACCGCGTTCTGGGAGATCGCGGTCTTCGGCCTGATCCGCGACCGCGCGCAGTTCGCGAGCTTCGGCGAGTTCGGCGCGAAGTTCGGCAGCGCCGCGAAGAAGGCGCCGTTCATCGGCGACCCGACGATCGTGAAGGCCGACCCGGGCACCGCCGCGTTCCTGCGCGCCGAGGCCGGCGTCGACACGTACTGCTCCCCGCAGAACGAGACCTCGACGGGCGTCTCCGTGCCGGTCCAGCGCGTCGACGGCGCCGACGAGGGCGCGCTGATGCTGACCGATGCCACCTCCGGCGCCGGTGGCCTCGAGGTCAACGTGTCGCAGACCGACGTCTACTACTTCGCCCCGCAGAAGTGCTTCGGCTCCGACGGCGGCCTGTGGATCGCGATCATGTCGCCGGCCGCGATCGCCCGGGTCGCGGAGATCAAGGAGTCCGGCCGGTACATCCCCGACTTCTTCGACCTGCAGACGGCGATCGACAATTCGCGCCTCGAGCAGACCTACAACACGCCGGCGCTGTCGACGATCTTCCTCACCGCCGAGCAGGTCGACTGGATGCTGGCCGGTGGCGGCCTGTCGTTCGCGACCAAGCGCAGCGCCGAGTCGGCGTCCATCCTGTACGGGTGGGCCGAGCGCTCGGCGGTCGCGACGCCGTTCGTCGCCGACGCCTCGGTCCGCTCCAACGTCGTCGGCACCATCGACTTCGACGCGTCCGTCGACGCGACCGCGCTGGCCAAGGTGTTGCGCGCCAACGGGATCGTGGACACCGACCCCTACCGCAAGCTCGGCCGCAACCAGCTCCGGATCGCGATGTTCCCGACCGTCGACCCCGCCGACGTCGAGGCGCTGACGGCGTCCATCGATTACGTCATCGAGCGACTTTAGTTTGTGTGTACGAATGCCCGCCGCCTGTTTGCTGAGGTGGCGGGCGTTCCTGTTTGCTTTCTGTCGGCGCGGCACACTTCGTTCCAGCTAGGGTTACGCGTACTGTGACCGAGTGGTGCCGGGAAAGTCGGCGCCGATGCGGGTGGGACGGAGGCACGCTATGCGGCCTGTGCGATTCGTCGCCCTCTCCGAGGACGGCCAAGCGTTCGTTCTCGCCGATGAGGTCGGCCGACTGCTCGCGCTCCCGATCGACGACCGGGTCCAGAGCGCGCTGCGCCCCGACCAGAGCCATGCGACCGCGACGATGGAGACCGCCGCCTCGCAGCTCGCGCCGCGTGACATCCAGGCCCGCATCCGCTCCGGCGAGTCCGCCGAGGAGGTCGCCCGGGTCGCCGGCGTCCCCGTCGACCGCGTCCTGCGCTACGCCGGCCCCGTCCTGCAGGAGCGGGCGATGCTCGCCCAGCATGCCCGCCGCACCCGGCTGAAGACGTCCGACAAGGGCTCCTCGCTCGCCGAGGTCGTCGACGCGCGCCTCGGCCAGCACGGCATCGACACCGAGAAGATCTCCTGGGACGCGTACCGGCGCGAGGACGGCACCTGGCGGATCACCGCCACGTGGCCGAGCGGCAAGGCGACCGCGCAGGCCGTGTGGGAGCTCGACAAGGCCCGCCAGCAGGTCGCCCCGCACGACGACATGGCGCAGTACCTGTGCACCGAGCGCGCCCCGCACGTGCTGGGCCAGGAGCCGCCGGCGCCGGACCGCGCCCTGCCGAGCCGCGGCGAGACCAGCCGCGGCGACCTCGGCGTGCGCCCCGACCCGCTGCGGCACGGCAGCGGCGGCCACGACCTGATCCGCCCGTCCAACGTCCAGCCGTCGACCGTCCAGCCGGAGCGCCGCGGCCGCGGCCTGGGCCCGCTCAACAACGACCCGATCCGGGCCGGGCGGGACGCGCTGCTCGCGTCGCTCGACCGTCCGCTGGGCGCCGCCCCCGGTTCCTCGTCGGAGGAGCCGGCCGCGCCCGCCCCGGTCGCGCAGGGTGAGAGCCGGGCCCGTGGCGCCGCCGCGCTGATCGGCCGCTCCCCGTTCGACGACGACAGCGACCAGAGCAAGGAGATCCCGGCGGTGCCGTCGCTCGCCGTGCTCCGCCCGCGTCGCAACACGCCCTCGGCGGCCTCCCCTTCCGCCGACCAGTCGCCCGCTTCCGAGAAGCCGCGCAAGCGCCTGCCCAGCTGGGACGACGTGCTGTTCGGCGGGGCACCTTCCGCCGCTCGGGAAACCAGCTGACGTTTGCGGGATAGGTTGGTGGTCATGGAGTACACCAACCTCGGGCGGACCGGCCTCTCGGTCAGCCGCCTGTGCCTGGGCACCATGAACTTCGGGCCACAGACCACCGAGCCTGACAGCTTCGCGATCATGGACCGGGCCCTGGACCACGGCATCAACTTCTTCGACACCGCCAACGTCTACGGGTGGAAGCTCGGCGAGGGTGTCACCGAGCAGATCATCGGCCGCTGGATCGCCCAGGGCGGCGGCCGGCGCGAGAAGGTCGTCCTCGCCACCAAGGTCTACGGCAAGATGCAGGAGTGGCCCAACGGCCAGGGCCTCTCCGCGCGCCACATCATCGCCGAGGCCGACGCGTCGCTCAAGCGTCTCCAGACCGACTACATCGACCTGTACCAGATGCACCACGTCTCGCGCAGCACGCCGTGGGAGGAGATCTGGCAGGCGATGGAGGTGCTCGTCGCCCAGGGCAAGGTCCTCTACGTCGGCTCGTCCAACTTCGCCGGCTGGCACATCGCCCAGGCCCAGGAGTCGGCGCAGCGCCGGCACTTCCTCGGTCTGGTCGCCGAGCAGTGCATCTACAACCTCATGGCCCGCACGGTAGAGCTGGAGGTGCTGCCGGCCGCCCGCCAGTACGGGCTGGGCGTCATCCCCTGGTCGCCGCTGCACGGCGGCCTGCTCAGCGGCGCCATCGCGAAGGCCGCCGCGGGCTCCGCCGGCCGGTCCTCAGAAGGCCGCGCCGCCGAGGGCCTGGAGAAGCACCGCGCCGCGATCGAGGCCTACGAGAAGCTCGCCGCCTCGCTCGGCGTGGACCCGTCCAACCTGGCCCTCGCGTGGCTCCTGGCCCAGGACGGCGTCACCGCCCCGATCATCGGCCCGCGCACCGCCGAGCAGCTCGACTCGACGCTCGGTGCCCTGTCGCTCTCGCTGGACGAGGCGACGCTGCAGCAGCTCGACGAGCTTTTCCCGCCCGTCGGCAACGGCGGCCCCGGCCCGGAAGCCTGGGCCTGGTAACGCTTCACGTGTCCCGGGCCGTGGCCAGCACCTCGTAGGTGGGCCGCGGCCCGAGTTCGCTCTTCATCAGCCGTACGTCGTCCGCGTGCCACTGCGGCCCCTGGTACCCGTGCAGCGTCTCCAGGTCGCTCTCCAGCTCCCCCGGCGGCAACCTGTCCCCGGGCCGGGCGATCGTGACGTGCGGCTGCAGCGGCCGCCGGTCGAACGGCAGCCTGCGCTTCTTCAGCTGCTTGCGCACCGCGTCGCCGAGCGGCTGCACGTCCCCGTCGACCTTCGCGACCAGCGTGGTGAACTTCCCCCGCCCGAACCTGCCACCCCCGGCGATCCGCACCACCGGCCCCGGCCCGTGCTCCCGCAGCCCGTGGACCAGCTCGACCGCGTCGTCCTTGCGCTCGTCCTCGACCTCACCGAGGAACGCGAGGGTCATGTGCCACTGCCCGGCCGGCACGAGCCGCACGGAGCGCCCCTCCGGCATCGGCCTGGCCACGTTGAGCCCGCCGACCATCCCCGCGAAGTGCCGCTCGACCTCCGCCGGCAGGTACGCCGCGATGAACAACCTCACCGCTGCCCGGTTTTCGTGTCACGCAACGCCAGCCCCGCCCGCTGCAGCTCACCCTCGACCCGCAACCGCTCGACCTCCAGATCGACCCCGCTCACCTCGCCAAGGTACTGGTCGACCCCCAACTGTCCGCACGCGACCCGCAACGCTTCGTCATATGCCCGCTGCACCGCGTTGAACCACACGGGCGACCTGGTCGCCACCCCCAACCGCAGCCTGTTGAGCCGGCGCAGGTCCCCGGCCAGCTGCTCGATCGGCGGCCCCGCCGGCGCCGGCGGACTCTCCGCGGCCACCGTGTGCAGCACCCGCCCGGCCCAGCTCAGGTGCCACCACCGCCGCACCCGCCCGTCCTGCCACTCGGGCCTGCCCGCCTTCCGGACGAGCACCTTCCTGATCCCCCGCCCGCCCCGCTTGACCGCCCGCACCCCGCGCTCCAGCATCTCGTCCGCGGAGATGAGCAGCAGACACACCAGACACGGCGCCACGGCGATCAGCCCGATGGCACCGACGACCAGCAGGCCGTGCAGCACGCCCACACTCCGAGGCTAAGCCCCCGCAGACAGCGACCGCCACCGATCAACCCAACTTCGGCACCGACTCGCAACCATCCGCGCCCCACCCGCCAAGCCCCCGACGGGACTGGGGCGGTCCGGTGGCACCCCTCGTCGCCACCGGACCGCCCCGCCGAAACCGTGCTGCCGTCCGACCCTCGATCATCCCCACCGCCGTCAACCTCACCCCGGTGGACCGCCCCGCCACCGCGCTGACTCCTCCAGCGCCGCAGTGCCCGGAGGCCGGCGGAGGGCACCAGCAGGTCGCCTTCATGCCGCTGCCGGCCTCCTCATGAGGCATCACTGACCAGCGAATCCGGGGCGCCGGGCTCGAACCCGTGGTCCTCGTGGTCCGGCTGGATCGAAGTGGTCGCTCCGGGCGCTGAGTTGACCGCATCCACCCGGACGCGATGCCGCACGACGGTGCCTTCGCTGCTCGATCGGCCGCCCCCGTCGGTCGGCCGACCTCGCCCTACCAGCACCGCAACCTGCTGCCGCCCGCACACTCCCTTCTGCATCAACCGTCCCGACCGCCACGCCCTGCCCCACGACACCAGCGCGCCGGGGTAGCCCAGAGCCCCCGCAGCCAGCCGTGGCACGGAAGCCCGCAGCCCGACCTCCGACACCCGACCACCGAACGCCCGACTTCCGACGCCCGACCGCCGAGTCAGGTGGCCAGACCCCCGTGATCCGACCCCCACGACTCGAGCCCGCGCGACCCGAACCCGTGAGGCCTGCCGCCCCCACGGACCGATCCCGCAGCCCGAACCCACAGCCCCGAGCTTTCGAGGACTTGCGACCCCATGACCCGAGCTCGTACGACACGACCCCCGGGGCCCTGCGACCCCACGGCTCTCGCCCCACTCGCCCGGCCTTGCCTGCTCGCCCTGGCTTGCCTGGCGACCGTCGCGCCCGTACAGCAGTCGTCAGGCGCCGCGCTCCCCCAGCCGCGCCGAACCCGACCCGGCGACCGACCTGACAACCAGGCACGGCAACCGGACTGGCGACCGCCCCGCCCGGACAGCGGCCGGCAGGTGTGGCGGAGTGCCTACTGCGTCGAGGCCACCAGCAGCCCGCGCAGCTCGGCCAGGGCGGTGTCGTCGCCCTCCGGCACGGCCTCCGAGACGCCCGGGGACTCGCGGGACCAGAGCCAGCGCAGCACGCCCGGCGCCGTCCCGCTCACCGTGGCGTCCAAGAGCATCGTGGCCGCGGCCGACGGGTCGGCGTCGGTGACGGTGGCGCCGGTCGAATCGGTGCGGAGGAGCCAGCCCGGCCCGCCGTTGACGCCGACGATCACCGTGCGGCCCTTGGCGTCGGCGAGCACCGACTCGAACTCCTCCCGCCACGCGTGCGACCCGTAGTCGACGAAGAGCTTCAGCACCTCGTCGATCCCGTCGATCGCCAGGTCGTCGGGGATCTCGGCGATCGGCACCCCGAGCGCCAGCTCGGCGTCGAGGCGGTGGATGACGGTCTCCTGCGCCATCCGCCGGACCCAGAAGCCGACGGTCTGGTCGGGCTCGTGCCAGGTGCGCGACGGCTCGTCGGACGCACGGGCCGCGAACTCGGCGACGAGGGCGGCATAGCCCCGGTCGAGCAGCGCGATCGGTCCCTCGGCGTCGAGGCCGGCCGGTGGCCAGGGGTCGGGGAAGGCGTTGAGCCGCATGCACTCGGCCTTGTGCAGGTAGACCTCGGCCACGTGCCTGACCAGGTCGGCGACGGTCCAGCCGGGACAGCTCGGCACCGCCGCGGTCAGGTCCGACACCGCCACCTCCCGAAGCCGCCCGTAGTCAGCGGCGAGACACTCCAGCAATCGCAATCGCTCCATGCCCGCGACCTAACCACATGGGTACGACAAAAAATCAGCGAACGGCCGGGACCCGCAGCTCAAAGGCGGGGGTGTCCTTGCGGGCCGGTTCGAAGACGTGCAGGTGCGGGCTCGGCCGCAGATGCACGCGCACCTTCCCGCCGACCCTGCGCAGCTGCATGGCGCCCATCACCAGCGTGGCGAGGACCGACACCAGCCCGCCGACCCAGATGCCGGAGCGCGGCCCGTACCGCTCGGAGCACCAGCCGATGACCAGCGCGCCCAGCGGCGTGGTGCCGAGGAAGACCAGGACGTACAGCGCCATCACCCGCCCTCGGAACTCCGGGTCCGTCCCGAGCTGGACGCGCTGGTTGGCGGCCTGCGCGAAGTAGATCATGAAGAAGCCGGTGGGCAGGAGGAGCAGCACGGCCGTGACGAACGTGGGCGCGAACCCGACCAGCGTCTCGAACCCCCCGAAGAGCACCGCGGCGGCGAGCACCACGTAGGCCGAGGGGCGGGCGCGGCGGCGGGAGCTGGCCAGGGCACCGCCGAGCGCGCCGACGGCGAGCGCGGTGGTGAGCAGGCCGAAGTACTCCGCGTCGACCTTGAACTCGACCTTGGCGAGGACCGCGAGGGTGAGCTGGAAGTTGAAGCCGAACAGGCCCACGACGAGCACCAGGAGGATGGCGAGGCTGAGGTCGGGGCGGCGCTTCACGTAGCGGAGTCCGTCGGCGGTACGGGCATCGCTGGCCGACACCGGCGGCCGGTCCACCCGGAACAGCTCGGCGGTGCGCATGCGGGAGAGCCCCACCAGCGGCGCGAGGCACAGCCCGGCCGTCAACAGGAAGATCGGGCCGGTGCGCTCGTGCAGCAGCCCGATGACCAGCCCCGCGACCGCCGGCCCGACGACCCGTGCGGCGTTGAACGTGGCGGCGGACAGCGACAGCGCGTTGGGCAGCAGCTCCGGGCCGACGAGCTCGGAGACGAACGCCTGCCGCACCGGCGTCTCGATCGCGCTGATCACGCCGAAGAGGCCGGCCGTCACGAAGACCCACCAGAGGGTCACGACGCCGGTCACGACCAGGACGCCCAGCAGGGTCGCGACCAGAGCCGATCCGGCATTGGCGAAGAGGAGCAGCCGGCGCTTGTCGAACCGGTCGGCGAGCTGCCCTCCGTACAGTGTGAGCAGCAGAACGGGAGTGAACTGCAGCGCGGTGACGACACCCAGCGCAGTCGGGGAGTTGTGCGAGAGCTGCAGGACGAGCCAGTCCTGCGCGACGAACATCATCCATGTACCGAGGAGCTTGACCAACTGTCCGGTGCTGAACAACCGGTAGTTGCGGACCCTCAGCGAACTGAAGACGCTCATTCGCTTCGACCTAATCGGCCGAGGATCTCGGCCGCCTTCGCGAGCGTCTCGCGCTCGTCCGGGGTGAGCGAGGCGAGCCGCCTGGCCAGCCACTCGTCGCGGGCGCGGCGGTGCTCGGCGACGACCGCCCGGCCGGACTCGGTCGCGGCGAGGATGACCTGCCTGCCGTCGGTCGGGTGCGGGGTCCGCTGGACGAGGCCGCGCTCCTCCAGCTTCGCGACGATCTTGGTGAGCGTCGGCGGCTGCACGCGCTCCGCGTCGGCCAGCTCGCGGGGAGTCAGCGCGCCGTTGAGTTCGAGGCTGGTCAATGCGGACAGCTGGGTGATCGTCAGGTCGCCGATCGGCCGGGCCTGCCGCAGCCTGCGGTTGAGCCGGGTGATGCTGTCCCGCAACGCCGCCGCCAGCTGCGCGCCAGTGATCTTCGGAGTTCGCACCATCACAATCGTTAGCTTACCTAATAAGCTTGGCTAACGACCTGTGTTCGCGATCACGGGAGTACCGTGTCGGGCGTGACCAGCCAGCCGAAGCCGCTCGACCCGCCGATGGTGCCGTTCGCCCTCGCCGGGATCGGCTTGTGGATCCTCGCGGTGCTCGTGATGCTGCCGTTCCGCGACGAGCTGGCCGATGCCGGGCACGGCGACTGGTTCGGCATCGCGGTGGCCGGCGCGCTGTGGGGCATTCCGGGCGGGCTGACCATGGTCGTCCACGACCGGAACCGCAAACGCCGGCGGGCCGCGTCCGATTCGTTCAAGACCGGGGAGACCGGCGGCGCCTAGCCTCTGGGGTATGGCACCCACACTGAACTACATCGGCATCGTCGTGACGGACATGGCCAGGTCACTGGCCTTCTACCGGCAGCTCGGGCTGGACATCCCGGCCGATCAGGACGCCGCCCCGCACGCCGAGTGCACCCTGGGCGGCGGCATGAGGATCGCGTGGGACACGGAGGAGACGATCCGCTCGTTCGACCCCGAATGGACGCCGCCGGTCGGCACCGGACGGTCCGCCATCGGCTTCGAGTGCGACACGCCCGCCGAGGTCGACAAGGTCTACGACTCGTTGGTCTCCGCAGGGTACGGCGGGCACAAGGCACCCTGGGACGCCTTCTGGGGCCAGCGGTACGCGATCCTGCACGACCCCGACGGCCACCCCGTCGACCTCTACAGCACTATCCGATGACCTCCCGCAGCGGCGCGCCGGCCAGCGCCTTCACCTCCCGCGAGAGGTGCGCCTGGTCGGCGTAGCCGCCGGCGGCGGCCACCAGGCCGAACGGCATGCCGCCGCGGGCCAGGTCCAGCGCCGCGTTGACGCGGAGGATCCGGGCGAGGGTCTTCAGCCCGTACCCGAAAAGGCCCAGGCCACGGCGGTGCAGCTGGCGCTCGCTGATGCCCATGTCCGCGGCGATCTCCGCGACCGGCCGCCGCGCCCTGAGCCGCTCGACCACCGCCGGCACCCAGAGCTCGTCCGGTTTGTCGTTCCTTTCGGATGCCGCCCCTTGGAACGCCTCCTCGAGCGCGCGAGCCGGGTCGGCGGCCTCGTCGAGCAGTTCGGTGAGGCGCCTGACGCGCGCCGAGGGCCACAGCGCCGCCAGGGGCACCCGCTGGTCGCGCAGCTCGTCCGCGGGGACTCCGAGCAGGCCCGGAGCGGTCCCCGGATCGAAGCGGATCCCCGTGTACGAGAGGCCGGCCGGACTCCTCCCGAGCTTGGCGACCGTGTCGGGGCCCGCCACCAGCAGCTCGCCGCCACGCTGGTGGATGACGTCCATGCAGCCGTCGGGCAGGATGCGGAACTCGCCGTCCTCGTTGCCCGGGTCCGGGCTCAGCCGCCAGACCGTCGCGGCCAACACCCGCGACGGTCGCTCCTGATAGCCGTACTCAGCCGTGCCCATAGGGCTCGGCGGGCTCGGACTCGTCGACCGAGCCGTGCGCCCGGCTGACCGACACCGACTCGACCTCGCTGTCGTCGAACACCGTGGGCAGCTCGTCGACCGCCTGGACCTGCTCGATCAGCACCTCGGAGTGCGCGCCGCAGCCGTGGTCGACGGAGACGACCTGGGCGTCGTCGGGCGCGTACTCGTTGCCGCACACGCCGAACGCCTGCCGCATCGAGCCGGCGAGCTGCAGGTAGAAGCCGCACGACCCGCACCGGGCGGAGCTCGGCGCGGCCACGGAGATGGGCGCGTTGGGGCCCCGGTCGCCGTCATACCACCGCTGCGCGGCGTCCAGCCGCCCCTCGCGCGACAGCACGCGGACCCGGCCGAGACCGAGCTCCCAGTTGACGTCCTCGACCGCCGAGTCGTCGGACTGCACATAGCCGGGCGCCAGTCGTACATCGTCCGGGGCCGTCGGCAGAAGGTCGCCGACCCCCAGGTCGCCGGGCTGCAGCCGCTCCTGCCAGGGCACCCACTCGGGGGCGCGCAGCGCCTCGGGCCCGGGCAGCAGCGTCGACTCGCAGATCGTCACCTGCTTGCTGCGCGGGATCCTGGTGACGCTCACCGCCCAGCGCCAGCCCCGGTATCCGGGCAGGCCACAGGCGAAGAAATGTGTGACGAGGCGCTCACCTTCGGCGACGACGCCGAGATGCTCACCGATGTGCTCGGGATCGACGACGTCCAGCCCGAGGCGGGCGATCTCCACGGCGTCCGCGCAGACCTGGTCGGGCTTCCCCGCGCGGCCGCTGGAACGGGTCTGGGAAGTCGAGGCTGTCACCCCACCATTGTTCCTCATCGCCACGCCCGGCGAGCACGGTGGCCCCGGCGTGGCCGGAAACTGTCGCACCCATGGTTCAGGATGGGGGCATGTCGGTGATTCGAGGTGTGGCGCAGACCGTGGTGACGACCGCGCGGGCAGCACGGGTCGCCACCGTCGGCGGCGCCAAGGCCGGCCGCTTCGTGGGGCGCAACCTGCTGCGCGTCCGCCAGAAGGGCGCCGGCGGCGAGACCGGCATGCTCCGCCTGCTCGACCTGCACGCGGCCTCCTGCGCCGGCGACACCCTCGTCGCGCTCGGGCTCGCCGGCACCATCTTCTTCTCCGTCCCGGCGGGCCAGGCCCGCGACCGGGTCGCGCTGTACCTGATCGTGACGATGCTGCCGTTCGCGCTGCTGGCGCCGATCGTCGGACCGGTGCTCGACCGGTTCCGGCACGGCCGCCGCTATGCGCTCGCCGTCACCATGCTCGGGCGGGCCTTCCTCGCGGTCCTGATCTCCGAGCACCTGACCGGCTGGGCGCTCTATCCGGCCGCGTTCGGCATGCTCGTGCTGTCCCGGGCCTATGGCGTGGCCCGCAGCGCCGCGGTCCCTCGCGTGCTGCCCAAGGGGCTCGGCCTGTCCGAGGCCGGCGCCCGCGCCTCCGTCTACGGCACGTTCGCAGGCGCTCTGGTGCTGCCCGTCGGCCTGATCGCGGCCCAGTTCGGTCCGCAGTGGCCGCTGCGGCTGTCGATCATCGTGTTCTTCTACGGGATGGTCACGTCCCTGCGACTGCCGCCGCGCGCCGACTCCGACCCGCCCGAGCAGGTCCCACGCGTCCTGCAGCGGCCGAGCCACCGCGGCGCGAAGGTGCTCGCCGGCCGGGTCGTCATCGGCGCCCTGATCGGCAGCGCGACCCTGCGCGCGCTCTACGGGTTCCTGACGCTGTTCCTGGCGTTCGCGATCAAGGAGCGCTCGCTGCCGGTCGGGCTCGGCCCGTGGCAGCTGTCCGAACAGGCGGCGGTCGTGGTCGTGGCCGGCGCGCTCGGCGTGGGCTCGTTCCTGGCCACCGCCGTGGGCACCCGGCTGCGCATCCATCGGCCCGCCCTGCTGCAGGCGGTCGGCATCGGCCTGACCGCGTTCGTGGCGCTGATCGCCGCCGATCGCGGCTCGCTCGGCGCGGTCGCCCTGCTGTGCCTGGTCACGGCCATCGCCAGCGGCCTGGCCAAGCTCGCCGTCGACGCCTCGATCCAGGAGCGCGCCGACGAGCAGGTGAGGGCCAGCGCCTTCGCCCATTCCGAGACGTTGCTCATGGTCGCCTGGGTCCTCGGCGGCGCCGTCGGGCTCATCCCGTTCACCGGCGGCTGGGGCATGATCGTGGCCGCCGGGTTCATCACGCTCGGCGCGGTCAAGGCCGTCTGGTCGGCGATCGCCCTGCGCAAGGAGCGCCTCCGCGGCGCCCCGCTCGACCACGACGAGCAGCCCACTGACCCTGTCGCCGCCGGCTCAGGCTCGGGCGGCCGGTCGGGCGGGCCGGGCAGTTCCGGCGGCGGGTCCGATGCCACCACCGTGCCCTGGCCTGCCGGCTCGGCGTCGGGCGGCGGGGTGGGCGCTGCGACAAGTGGCTCCGGCGGTTCCCGGGCAGGCACCGCCGCTGGTGCTGGGGTCGGTGGCGGGTCCGGCGGTGGGGCTGGTGCCGGTGCCGGGGCCGGTGCTGGGGCGACCCGGCGGATGCCGTTCCAGTCCCGCACGAGCGACGAGACCCCGACCGTCGATCAGGGTGCCGGGGGTGAGGGCTCGCGCCGCCGGTTCGGGTGGCGCCGCCGCTCCACCGACCCCGCGAACACACCGGCCGGCACCGGCCCAGCCGGCGGCTCCGGTTCTGGCGCAGGTGCGGGCTCGGGTGGCGGCTCCGGCTCGCCGCCGCGGGGTGATTCGCCGGCGGGTGGCCCGGTCGGGCCGCGCCGGCCCACCGACGCGACCCGGCGCATGCCGGCCGTCGACGTGGACGACGAGACGGCGCCGCTCGCACCTCCTGGATACTCGCTGTACCGCCCGTCCGGCATCGACTCGACCAGGTCCCTGGAGGATGACGACCGATGAGACCGTTCCTGGGACATGACCGCGCCCTGATCGTCACCGCTGTCGAGATCGAGCGGGCCAAGGTGCTCGCCGGCCTCGGCATCACCGACCCGCAGCCCGACGACCTCGAGTCCGGCGCCCCGATCGTCGTGGTCGCCGCCGGGGTCGGCCCCGCCGCCGCGGCGGCCGTGACCGCCCAGTTCGCGACGACCGCCGTGCACGACGGCCGGCCCTTCGGTGTGATCCTCTCGGCCGGGATCGCCGGCGGCTTCGCCGGGCGCGTCGAGATCGGCGGCCTCGTCGTCGCCACGGAGAGCATCGCCGCCGACCTGGGCGCCGCCGGGGCCGACGGCTTCGAGAGCGTCGACGACCTCGGCTTCGGCACCGCTCGCTACGACGCCGACCCGGCCCTGCTCCGCACCCTGCGCCAGGCCCTCCCCGAGGCGGTCGGCGGCCCCGTCCTCACCGTCTCCACGGTCACCGGCACGGCCGAGACCAAGGAGGCCATCCAGAAGCGCCATCCCGACGCCGTCGCCGAGGCCATGGAGGGCTTCGGGGTCGCCGCCGCCGCCCGCCTCTGGCCGGGCACCGCCTTCGGCGAGATCCGCACCATCTCCAACGCCGTCGGCCCTCGCGACCGAGCCGCCTGGCGCATCCCCCAAGCCCTCGAAACCCTCCGCGAAGCCTTCGCCACCCTCGCCGGCCGCTGACCCCCGCACCACCACCGACCCGCCGTCACCCACCACGCCACTTCGCACCACCGACCGGCCGAACCCGATCACGCCCACCACCACCGACCCGCCCGGACCGGATCACGCGTACCACCACCGACCCGGGCGGACCAGATCACGCCGCCAGCACCGGCCGCACCTTCTCGGGCCTGACGCGATGGCGGCCAGTCTCCGTCGTCACCAGCACAGCCAGAGCCCCTGCCGTCCGGGCCTGACACGACGGCGGCCAGCCTCCGGCGCCACCAGTACAGCCCGACCTCGCGGCCGCCGGAGGGATCGCCCCTGCTGCGGCGGCCTGCACACCCCTGCTGCCCGGATCCGCCATCTTCAGATCGCTGCGCACCACCAGTGGCTGCCACCGTCCGAGCGGATCGGCGACGCCGTGAGCGGCACAGGTTCGGTGGGGTGGTGATGTCGCCCACTCGCCCGGCCCGGGGGATCGAGGGCGTCGGGTCGTGTCCAGCTTCAGTGCGGCGCCGCCTGGCACGTCGTTGACCGGGTGGCCGGCGAGCAGCACGGCTCGGGCGCTGATCTCCACCCCCGACCCAGGGCGGGATTCACGGGTGTCGACTGCGTAGTAAGGGTCACACTGGGCGTTTCGCGACTCGTCGTGCGGTGGCGGCGAACGGCGTTAGATTCGGGGTTGTGACGCTCTCGCTCGCATTCTCGCCGTGCCCCAACGACACGTTCGTCTTCCATGCGCTCGCGCATGGGCTGGTGCCGGGGGCGCCCGCGTTCGACGTGACGTTCGCCGATGTCGACGTCACCAACACCGCTGCCGAGCGGGGTGAGTTCGACCTGGTCAAGGTCAGCTATGCGGCGCTGCCGTGGCTGCTCGACAAGTACACGCTGCTGCCGTGCGGCGGGGCGCTCGGCCGGGGGTGCGGGCCGCTGGTGCTGGTGAAGGACCAGGCGATCACCAGCCTGGAGGGCAGGACGGTGGCGGTGCCGGGTGACCGCACCACCGCATACCTGCTGATGCGCCTGTGGTCGGCGGGAGCGCCGCCGAAGAGTGTGGAGATCGTGCCGTTCGCGGAGATCATGCCGGCGGTGGCCAAGGGCCAGTTCGACGCGGGGCTGGTGATCCACGAGGCGCGGTTCACGTTCCAGCGGCACGGCCTGCACGCGCTCGCCGACCTCGGCGAGTGGTGGGAGGGCGACACGGGGCTGCCGATCCCGCTCGGGGCGATCATCGCGCACCGCGACCGTGTCGACCCGGAGCAGGCGACGGCGTGGATCAAGGAGTCGGTCCGGCAGGCGTGGGCCGACCCGTCCCGCAGCCGTGACTACGTGCTGGCGCACGCCCAGGAGATGGAGCAGCCGGTCGTCGACCAGCACATCAACCTGTACGTCAACGAGTTCACCTCGTCGCTCGGCCCGGACGGCCACGCAGCGGTCGACGCCCTGCTGACCAGGGCCGCCGCCGAGGGGCTGGTCCCAGCCACACCCCTCGTCGGCGCCTGAACACAAGCACTGAGCGAGCAACAGCAACCCGGGCGAGCAAGACCCAGGCGAGCAACAGAACCCTAGACTTCCAGCTCCCGTGCAACGAGATGGACCGCCTCGGCGACGGTCTTCGCGGTCTTGCGGTCGGGGTAGCGCCCCCGCCGCAGGTCAGGCTGGATCTTCGCCTCGAGGACCTTGATCATGTCCTCGATCAGGCCGTGCAACTCGTCCGGCTGGCGGCGGCTGGCGACAGCGCGGGCCTCGGTCACGGAGGGCGGCGCGTCGACGAACTTGACGTGCATCGCCTGAGCGCCCTTGCGGCTGTCAACCACCCCGAACTCGACCCGCTGGCCGGTCTTCAACTCACCCGCACCCGTCGGCAGTGCCGCCTTGTGCACGAAGACGTCGCCGCCGTCGTCGCTGGTGAGGAACCCGAAACCCTTCTCCTGGTCGTACCACTTCACTCGACCCGTCGGCACGCTGTCCTGCTCCCCGGTGATTGACCCGTCCCACCCACAACACCTCAAGGCTAGTCACCGCTTGCCGGACGGCCAACCGAGATCACGCCCCTGAGAAACGAGGGGAACGCGTGCAGGTCGGCGGCCACGACCGTCGCGCCCGCGGCCTGCAGCTCCGCGGCCGAGCAGGGACCGGTGGTGACACCCAGGACTGGCACGCCGGCCAGGACTCCGGCCTGCATGTCGGCGATGTGATCCCCGACGTACGCGGTCGCGCCCACCGCCTTCAGTACCGTCGACTTCTCCGCGGCGAAGACGTCGCCATGCACCTCGTCGACCGGAATGTCCAGATGTGCGAGATGCAGTGAAGCGAGCCTGCCGAGCTTCGATGTGATCACCACGATCCGGCCTCCGGCCTCGCGCACCGCCGCAAGGGCGGCCAGCGCACCCGGCAGTACCAACGCCGGAGCGATCGCGTGATGCTCGTACAAACTCCGATAAATACCGACAGCCTCCTCAACCGACTCAGGAGGGAACCATTCGGATAGTTCCGTCCTGAGCGGTGGTCCGAGACGGGACACCGCCAGATCGGCGTCGACATGGACGCCAGTACGCACTGTGAGGGCTCGATACGCAGCCGCGATACCTGGCCGAGTGTCGAGGAGCGTCATGTCAAGGTCAAAGCCAATGACAACCGGTTGTTGAGACACCCTTAAGGATGCCCAGGTCACGATAGGTAAGCCATCGAAATACCCACCGGTCACCAGTTGACGAGGTGAGACTTCGACCACTAACGTCTCCAATACTTTTAGGAAAGTTTCCTAAAGGATCATCCAGGAGACGCGATGAAACGATCCGTCCGCAACGGCCTCATCGTCGCCGCCGCGCTGGCAGTGGCCGGGGCCGTCGTCCCAATCGTCACCACCACCGCCAACGCCGCCGGCAACCTCAGCGCAACGTTCACGGTCGACCAGGACTGGGGCAGCGGCTGGGGCGCCACGTACAAGATCACCAACGGCACCTCAAGCGCCATCAACGGATGGACTCTCGAGTTCGACCTGCCCACGGGCGGTCAGATCACCAGCTTCTGGGACGCCGACGTCGTGCGCACCGGCCAGCACTACGTGGCGAAGAACAAGTCGTGGGCCTCGTCGCTCGCCGCCGGCGCCAGCTTCAGCTGGGGCATGAACGGCAGCGGCGCGAAGCCGCCGACCAACTGCAAGATCAACGGCGTGACCTGTAGCGGTGGCACCCCCACCACCAACCCGCCGACCACGACGCCGCCGACCTCCAAGCCGCCGACGTCGAACCCGCCCACCTCGAACCCCCCGACCTCCAACCCGCCGACCACGAACCCGCCGAGCGGCCAGAAGGTCGTCGGCTACTTCGCGGAGTGGGGCGTCTACGGCCGCAACTACCACGTGAAGAACATCGACACGAGCGGCTCGGCGGCGAAGCTGACGCACATCCTCTACGCGTTCGGCAACACCACCGGCGGCCAGTGCTCCATCGGTGACAGCTACGCCGACTACGACAAGGCGTACACGGCGGCCGACTCGGTCGACGGCGTCGCGGACACCTGGGACCAGCCGCTGCGCGGCAGCTTCAACCAGCTCAAGAAGCTCAAGGCGAAGTACCCGCACCTGAAGGTGATCTGGTCCTTCGGTGGTTGGACCTGGTCGGCCGGCTTCACCCAGGCCGCCGCCAACCCGACCGCGTTCGCGAACTCCTGCTACAACCTGGTCAACGACCCGCGCTGGGCCGGTGTCTTCGACGGCATCGACATCGACTGGGAGTACCCGAACGCCTGTGGCCTGCAGTGCGACGCGAGCGGCCCGGCTGCGTTCAAGAACGTGATCTCGGCGCTGCGCGCCAAGTTCGGCTCCAGCAAGCTGGTCACCGCGGCCATCACGGCTGACGGCAGCAACGGCGGCAAGATCGACGCGGCGGACTACGCCGGTGCGGTCGGCAACCTCGACTGGTTCATGCCGATGACCTACGACTACTTCGGTGCGTTCGCCGCGCAGGGCCCGACCGCCCCGCACTCGCCGCTGAGCTGCTACTCGGGCATCCCGCAGGCCGGCTTCTGCTCCGAGGCCGCGATCGCCAAGCTCAAGGCGAAGGGCGTGCCGTCCAACAAGCTGCTGCTCGGCATCGGCTTCTACGGCCGTGGCTGGACCGGCGTCACCCAGACCGCGCCCGGCGGCACCGCGACCGGCGGCGCGCCCGGCACGTACGAGACGGGCATCGAGGACTACAAGGTCCTCAAGAACACCTGCCCGGCCACCGGCACCGTCGGCGGCACCGCGTACGCCAAGTGCGGCAGCAACTGGTGGAGCTACGACACCCCGGCCACCATCGCCGGCAAGATGAGCTACGCCAAGCAGCAGGGCCTCGGCGGCTCCTTCTTCTGGGAGCTCTCGGGCGACACCACCAACGGTGAACTGATCACCGCGGTGAGCAACGGTCTGAAGTAACAACCCCCTTCGAAAGAGGGCGGGGCCGTCGGCCCCGCCCTCTTTTGTCATACGGGGCGGTTAGCGTATGAGGTGAGATGACTACCTCGCTCGCAGACCATTTCCGCGCCCTGCCCGACGACGGGCTGATGGCGCTCATCCGGTTGCGCCCGGACCTGGTCATCCCCCCGCCGTCGGACTTCTCGGCGCTGGCGCACCGCGCCCAGTCCCGGGTGGCGGTGGCCCGGGCGCTCGACGGGCTCGACACGTTCACGCTCGAGATCCTCGACGCACTGCGGTACACACGCGTCGGCCACACCACGTCCACCGAGACGGTGCTGGCGCTCACCGCGGCGTCCGGCGTCGAGGCGGCGAGGGTGCGGGGCGCGATCGACCTGCTCCTGCAGCACGGCATCGTCTTCGGGCACGACGGTGCACTGCGCATCGTCGGCGCCGTCGACGAGGTCTGTTCGCCCTATCCGGCGGGGCTCGGCCGGCCCGCCGCCGAGCTCGACCCGCTCGCCGGCGCCCTGGTCGCCGACGCCGCGAGGCTGCGCCGCACGCTGCTCGCCGCGCCACCTGCCGCCCGCGCGGTGCTCGACCGGCTCGCCGCCGGCCCGCCCGTCGGCACCGTCACCCCGGCCAGCCTGCGCTCCGACCCCGACTCCCCCGTCCGCTGGCTGGTCGACCAGCACCTGCTGGTCGCCGTCAGCCGCGACGCCGTCGAGCTGCCCGTCGAGGTGTCGCTCGTGCTGCGCCGCGACGGCGGCCCCCTCGGCCAGCTGCACCCCGACCCGCCACAGGTCGACACGCCCACCCGCGACGCCGCCCAGCTCGACCGCGCCGGCGCGGGCCAGGTCCTGGAGCTGGTGCGCAATCTCGAGACGCTGATCGAGGCGGTCAACGCCGACCCGCCGTCGGTGCTGCGCTCGGGCGGCATGGGCGTGCGCGAGCTGCGCCGCTTCGCCAAGCTCGTCGGCGTCGACGAGCAGGCCGCCGCCCTCATGATCGAGATCGCCGCCGCCGCCGGGCTGCTCGGCGAGGAGATCATCGACAACAAGCGGGTCGAGAGCGTCTTCCTGCCGACTGTCGCCTATGACGTGTGGCGGGCGTGCGGGATCGCCGCCCGCTGGCACCGCGTCGCCGTCACCTGGCTGACGATGACCCGCGCGCCGTCGCTGATCGGCCAGCGGGACGACCGCGACCGCCCGTTCAACGCGCTGGCGCCCGAGCTGTCCCGCCCCGGCGCACCCGCCCAGCGCCGCGCCGCGCTGCAGGTCCTGGCCGAGCTGCCGCCCGGCGCCACCATCGCCCCGTCCGACGTGGTCGAGCTGCTGTCGTGGCGCACCCCGCGGCGGGTCTCCCGCAGCGCCGCCGCGGTGGTGGAGGCCAATCTCGCCGAGGCCGCCCTCCTCGGCCTGATCGGCTATGACGGCCTCACCGGCTATGGCCGGCTCCTCCTCGACGAGGTCACCTCGGGCAGCATCGACACCGACGACCCGCTCGGCCTCAACGCCCCCGACGGCACCGCCCTCACCGGCTCAGCCGCCCTGCTCGACACGCTCCTGCCCGCCCCGGTCGACCACGTCCTGCTGCAGGCCGACCTGTCCGTCATCGTCCCCGGCCCACCCGAGCCGACCCTCGCCGGCGAGCTGGAGCTCCTCGGCGTGCAGGAGTCCGCCAGCGTCTTCCGCATCACCGCCGACTCGGTCCGCCGCAGCCTCGACGCCGGCTACAGCGCCGCCGACCTGCACGCCCTTCTCGCCCGCCGGTCCCGCACCCCCGTCCCGCAGACGCTCACCTACCTCATCGACGACATGGCCCGCCGCCACGGCGGCATGCGCATCGGCTCGGCCAACTCCTATGTCCGCAGCGACGACGAGTCCCTGATCGCCGAGGTCCTCGCCGACCGCCGCCTCCAGCCGCTGACGCTGCGCCGCCTCGCACCGACCGTCCTCGCCAGCCGCCACACCCCCGCGAGGCTGCTGGAGGCACTCCGCGACGCCGGCTACCCGCCCGTCCAGGAGGACTCGACCGGCGCCGCCGTCCTCACCCGCCCGAAGGCCCGCCGCGGCCCACCCCGCCCCAGCTGGGCACACCGCGGCATCGAGGACCCGGCCGCCGCGGCCCGCCTTTCCAGCCCCCGCCTCGCCGGCGTCATCGAGCAGATCCGCAGGGGCGACGCCGCCGCCAGGGTCGCCCGCCGCGCCCCCGTGACCGTCCGCGCCAACGGCGCCAGCACGTCCTCCCACACCGAGGCGCTGGAGATCCTCCAGCAGGCGCTCCGCGACAAGACCCGCGTCTGGGTCGGCTATGTCGACTCCCACGGCGCCACCGCGTCCCGCCTGGTCAGGCCCGTCTCCATGGGCGGCGGCTACCTGCGCGCCGAGGACGAACGGACCGAGATGCTGCACACGTTCGCCCTCCACCGGATCACCGCCGCCGCACCCGAAGAGGGCCCCGCATAGCTGGTCCTTCGTGGCTCCGGCCGTCGTGGGCACGGTCGTTGCTGCCGTCAGCGCCGGGTCTGGGCCGATGCGGCGAAGCGCCGGACCCTGGGCCCTCCCTGCCACCTCCGCGTGCAGTTGCGTCAACGCGGCCGTGACTGGCCGCGCCGCGACCCCGCGACCCCGCGGCCGCCCGGCCGGGCGGCATCCGCGACCCACCAGGCCAAGGCCACGACGCGACCTCCCAGCCGCCGGTCTGCCCGCTTAATGCCCCGTCCGGCCAGGGCCACGACACAACCTTGCGGTCACCGCAGGCACACCGCGGCCGACCGAGCCACCTCCACAACCCACCCGCCAGGCTTGCGACGCGACCGTCCCGACCGTGACGAGCACACCGCTATCAGCCACGGTCAGCGAAGTCCGTCATGGGTGCGCGGCGATCAGGCCACCGGTGGGCGTGGGGCGTCAGCTGCGGCCGGTGGGGTCCGATGCGCGGGCGGCGCCGATGATGGAGACGATCAGCAGGATCGCGGCCAGGCTGCCGACCGTCTCGCCGATCGCGTCGGTGAGCGGGCTGCCGAGCACGAGCCAGGAGACGAGGAACCACGTCAGGCCCAGCGCGCTGACCGTACCGACGCCGAGCAACGCCAACAAGGAGAAGCCGGACCGGGCGTCATCGTCGACGGACGATGCTTGCGTGCCCTCCAGGTCGGTCACCTTCCACAGCGTACCGACTCATCGCCCACTGTCACGGTCCGAATCAACCGCGACGGATGGAGCCGATCACCGAGACGACGAGCAGGAGGACGAGGATCGCGCCGAGTGACTCGCTGACAGCGGTCGCCACGTCGGTGTGCGCCACCTGGGAGGACAGCAGGAACCAGCCGACAGCCACCGCCGCCGCGGCGAACCCGCCGAACGTCAGGGCAGCCCTGTCACCCAACCGCCGGCCCACACCGACCAGTCTAGGAGGTGGAGCGGACGCCGCGCCCACCCCCGATCAATGATCGGAAGGCAGCGGTCGCCAGCCCCCGCGACCACACCGCCATCTTCCGATCCGAACGCGGACGTCCGGCTCCACCGACTTGCGGGCACTGCAGTGACAAGACAAGCGATGGAGGCGAATCTGATCGCATCCATCGCGTGGCCGTCACAAGCACAGACGCGATCCGACCCCCGGATGGTTGCAGCATTTCCAATCCTCCCACATATCGGGAACTGTCAGAGGTGCATGCGACACTGGTCCGGTGCCCGAAGGTCCACTGATCGTCCAGTCCGACAAGACCCTGCTGCTTGAGGTCGACCACCCCGACGCGCTCGCGTGCCGGATGGCGATCGCGCCGTTCGCCGAGCTGGAGCGCTCGCCGGAGCACGTGCACACCTATCGCCTGACGCCGCTCGGCCTGTGGAATGCGCGTGCCGCCGGGCACGACGCCGAGGGGGTCGTCGACGCGCTGCTGCGGTTCTCCCGCTATCCGGTGCCGCACGCGCTGCTCGTCGACATCGCCGAGACGATGGACCGCTATGGCCGGCTCCAGCTGCTCAACGACCCAGTGCACGGCCTCGTCCTGCACGGGCTGGACCGGGCGGTGCTGATCGAGGTCGCGAAGAGCAAGAAGCTCGCCGGCATGCTCGGCGCCAACATCGACGCCGACACGCTCATCGTGCACGCGTCCGAGCGTGGGCGGCTCAAGCAGGCGCTGCTGAAGCTGGGCTGGCCGGCGGAGGACCTCGCGGGCTATGTCGACGGCGAGGCCCACCAGATCGACCTCGCCGAGGATGGCTGGGTCCTGCGCTCCTACCAGCGCGAGGCGGTCGACTCGTTCTGGGCCGGCGGCTCCGGCGTCGTCGTCCTTCCCTGCGGCGCCGGCAAGACGCTCGTCGGCGCGGCCGCGATGGCCGAGGCCAAGGCCACCACCCTGATCCTGGTCACCAACACGGTCGCCGGCCGGCAGTGGAAGCGCGAGCTGATCGCCCGGACCAGCCTGACCGAGGAGGAGATCGGCGAATACTCCGGCGAGCGCAAGGAGATCCGCCCGGTCACGATCGCCACGTATCAGGTGCTGACCACCCGCCGGGGCGGCGTGTTCCCGCACCTGGACCTGTTCGGCGCCCGCGACTGGGGCCTCATCGTCTACGACGAGGTCCACCTGCTGCCCGCTCCGATCTTCCGGTTCACCGCCGACCTGCAGGCCAGGCGCCGCCTCGGCCTGACCGCGACCCTGGTCCGCGAGGACGGCCGGGAGGGCGACGTGTTCTCGCTGATCGGCCCGAAGCGTTATGACGCACCGTGGAAGGACATCGAGGCGCAGGGCTGGATCGCCCCGGCCGAATGTGTCGAGGTCCGCGTCACGCTGACCGACGCCGAGCGGATGGCCTATGCGGTCGCCGAGCCCGAGGAGCGCTACCGGGTCGCCGCCACCGCCCGCACCAAGCTGCCCGTGGTCCGCGCCCTCGTCGACCGCCACAAGGACGAGCAGATCCTGGTCATCGGCGGCTACATCGACCAGCTGCACCAGCTGGGCGAGTTCCTGGACGCACCGATCGTGCAGGGTTCGACCACCAACAAGGAGCGCGAGCGCCTCTTCGACGCGTTCCGCACCGGCGAGCTCAAGACCCTCGTCATCTCCCGGGTCGGCAACTTCTCGATCGACCTGCCCGAAGCCGCCGTGGCGATCCAGGTCTCGGGCAGCTTCGGCTCCCGCCAGGAAGAAGCCCAACGCCTCGGCCGGGTCCTGCGCCCCAAGGCCGACAAGCGCCAGGCCCATTTCTACACGGTCGTCGCCCGCGACACGATCGACACCGAGTATGCCGCCCACCGGCAGCGCTTCCTGGCCGAGCAGGGCTACGCGTACACCATCACCGACGCCGACGACGTCTTAGCCCCGTAGAGCGCGGCCGCAGCCGCCCCGGTTCCGACAACCAGCGACCCCGCCGCCTGACCACACGACCCGACCCCGCTCCGAATCCGCCTCCACCTCACCGGCCTCGTGGCGGCCTGGCCTGTGGGGTCTGGTCTGAGGTGCCCCGGCTCGAACTGGCCCGGCTGGTCCGAGCCGGGTCGGGCGGCTGTTTCAGGCTGCACCGCTGAACCAGGTCCGCACCGGCCTGGCGTCAGGCCCTCGAACTGAGGGCGATGCGATCGAGCTGGCACGCCAACCGGCTCGCCGCCGACGGCGAGGCCTTCGACAGCCAGCTCGATCCTCGGACCAGGCCGGTCTAGCGGACCAGGCCGGACCGGCCAGACCGAGCTGGACCGGCCAGACCGAGCCGGACCGGGCGGACCACATCGGACCAGCAAGACCGAGTCGGACCGGCCAGACCGAGTCAGACCAGCCAGACCAAATCGAACCGGGCGGACCGAATCGAACCGGGCGGACCAAGTCGAACCGGGCGGACCACGTCGGACCAGCAAGACCAGCCGGATCACGCCGGACCGGCCGAACCAAGTCGGACCGGGCATCAGAGCCACACGGAGTCATGAGGGAACACCCCATCCAGCCACCGCGGAGGGCGACCACCTGATGCGGCGCTTGTGCTGCCTCGCGTCTCGGCGCGGGCAGTGCGTCGCGGAGCGGCGCATTGGGGTGCGGGTGAGAATCCCCGCCGGGCCCCGCCGCGGCAGCGGTGGGGGGAATTACAGCGCCTGGAGTTCCTTGGAGAGGAGTTCGGCGATCTGGGCTGTGTTGAGGGCGGCGCCCTTGCGGAGGTTGTCGCCGGTGACGAACAGGTCCAGGGCGCGCGGGTCGTCGATCGAGCGGCGGATGCGGCCGACCCAGGACGGGTCGGTGCCCACGGCGTCGATCGGCATGGGGAACTCGCCGGCGGCGGGGTCGTCCACGAGGATCACGCCGGGGGCGTGGCGGAGGACCTCGCGGGCGCCTTCGGCGTCGACCTCGACGCCGAAGACGGCGTGGATGGCGACGGAGTGGCCGGTGACGACGGGGACGCGGACGCAGGTGGCGGAGACTTTGAGGTCGGGCAGGCCGAGGATCTTGCGGGACTCGTTGCGCATCTTGAGCTCTTCGGACGACCAGCCGGCGTCGCGGAGGGAGCCGGTCCACGGGACGACGTTGAGCGCGAGCGGGGCCGGGAAGGGGCCCAGGTCGTCGCCGACGGCCTGGCGGACGTTGCCGGAGCGGGAGCCGAGCGAAGCGTCGCCGGCAACCCGGGAAAGCTGGCTGAGCAGGGTGTCGACGCCGTCCTTGCCGGCGCCGGAGACCGCCTGGTACGACGCCAGGACCAGCTCCTTGAGCCCGTATTCGCGGTGCAGGGGGGCGAGCGCCACGATCATCGCGAGGGTGGTGCAGTTGGCGTTGGCGATGATGCCCTTGGGGCGGTTGCGGGACTGTTCGGGGTTGATCTCCGGTACGACCAGCGGGACGTCGGGATCCATGCGGAACGCGCCGGAGTTGTCGACCGCGATCGCGCCGTAGGAGACCGCGACCGGGGCCCATTCGGCGGAGACCTCGTCGGGGACGTCGAACATCGCCACGTCGACGCCGGCGAAGACGTCGCCGGACAGCTCCTGGACGACGACCTCCTCGCCCCGCACGACCAGGGTGCGGCCGGCGGAGCGTTTGGAGGCGACGAGGCGGATCTCCCCCCACATGTTCTTGCGGGAGGAGAGCAGCTCACACATGACGGTGCCGACGGCGCCGGTCGCACCGACGACGGCCAGCGTTGGTAGCGCGCCCATAAAGAGCGAACCTACCGTCCGGTCCCCGCATAAACCACGGCTTCCTCGGACCCGCCCAGCTCGAAGGCGTCGTGAATGGCACGGACGGCCACGTCGAGGTCGGTGTCACGGCAGACGACGGACACCCGGATCTCCGAGGTGGAGATCATCTCGATGTTGACGCCGGCCTCGGCGAGGGCGGCGAAGAGCTTGGCCGCGACGCCCGGGTTGGAGCGCATGCCGGCGCCGATGAGGGAGACCTTGCCGACGTGGTCGTCGAACAGGATCTCGCGGAAGTCGACGGTCGCCTTGACGCGCTCGAGCGCGGCCTTGGCGGTGGCGCCGTCGGTCTTCGGCAGCGTGAAGGAGATGTCGGTGCGGCCGGTGCCCTCGGTCGACACGTTCTGCACGATCATGTCGATGTTGGTCTCCGCGGCAGCGACCGTCTGGAAGATCCGCGCGGCGACGCCGGGCTGGTCGGGCACGCCGACGATGGTGATCTTCGCTTCGCTGCGGTCGTGCGCGACGCCGGTGATGAGTGCTTGCTCCACAGAAAGGTCCTCTATCGATCCGGTGACCATGGTGCCGTTGGCGGTCGAGTATGACGAGCGGACGTGGATCGGCAGGTTGAACCGCCGCGCGTATTCGACGCTGCGCAGGTGCAACACCTTCGCGCCGCAGGCGGCCAGCTCGAGCATCTCCTCGTACGTGATCTGCTTGATGTGCCGTGCGTTCTTCGCCACCCGCGGGTCGGCGGTGAAGATCCCGTCGACGTCGGTGTAGATCTCGCACACGTCGGAGTGCAGCGCCGCGGCGAGCGCGACCGCGGTGGTGTCCGAGCCGCCCCGGCCGAGCGTGGTGATGTCCTTGGTGTCCTGCGACACACCCTGGAACCCGGCGACGATGGCGATCGCACCCTCGTCGAGCGCGCCGCGGAGACGACCCGGCGTCACGTCGATGATCCGGGCCCGGCCGTGCGTCGACGTGGTGATCACGCCCGCCTGGCTGCCGGTGTACGACCTTGCCTCGTATCCGAGGTTGTTGATGGCCATCGCGAGCAGCGCCATGGAGATCCGCTCACCGGCGGTGAGCAGCATGTCCAGCTCCCGCCCGGCGGGGACCGGGCTGACCTGCGACGCGAGGTCGAGCAGCTCGTCGGTCGTGTCGCCCATGGCCGAAACGACCACGACGACCTCGTTGCCGGCTTTCCGCGTGTCGACGATCCGCTCGGCGACGCGCTTGATGCGCTCGGCGTTGGCGACGGACGACCCGCCATACTTCTGCACGATCAGCGCCACGCCGTCGAGCTCCTTTCCACCCGTACGGGCGATGTTGACGCAGCCGAGCGTACCGGCGCCGGGTATCCCCCGGGAGTGGCGTTCCCACGATCCGGCCGCACGACAGGCGAGAATACGCACGTGCGCGCACGTAGAGGCCGGGTATCCGCGATCACTGTGACCACCGGCACGGCGCTCGCCGCGGTCACCGGGCTGCTGCTGACCGCCTGCGGCGGCGGCGCGCCGGTCGATGCGCCGTCGGATCCGGCGACCGGGGTGCCCGCGCAGCCGGACCCCCGCGGCATGCTCGCCGCCCGGGTCGCGGTCGCCAAGGACCAGCGGTACGTCGCCGCGTACACCCTCGTCGTGCAGGGCAAGGCGCCCCGGTCGGTGCTGGTCACGGTCGCCAAGGACCGCACCTGGCGGGTCGACATCCAGGGTGGCGCGCTCGGCGGCACGGCGGACGTCGCGATCGCCAACCGGCCCGAGGGCGTCTACCAGTGCGCGATCAACCCCCCGACCGGCTGCGTGCGGGTCGCCGCAACCAACAAGAAGCTGCCCGTCTCGATCGACCCGCGGCTGCAGTACGTCTTCATCGCCTGGCTGGACGTGCTCCTGGACCGGCAGGTCCCGCTCGCGGTGTCGCCGGCCGAGCCGCTGGCCGGCACGTCGGCGCCGTGCTTCGCCGTCGAGCCGGGCGTCACCGCCGTACAGCCGCCGATCGATGCCGGGGTGTTCTGTTACAACGACAAGGGCATACTCGCGGCCGCCAGGATCCCGCTCGGCCAGCTCATGCTGACCGGGGAGCCCGCGCCGGCCCCCGACACGATCACCCTGCCCGGACCGGTCGTCACGGTCCCTCCGCTGGGCACGTCGGCACCTCCCCCGCCGAAGCCGTCGTCTTCGTCACCATCGCCCGCACCGTCGATCTCGCGCTCCCGTTGAGTGGTACGCTGACGCTCGACATGTGGCAGACGGTTCTCCTTCTTCGTCGCCGCGACGAGGCCCGACAGGCCGGCACCTCGTCGCGGGGTTGAGTCGCGTCTGCGCTCCTGCCGGTCGACCCTTCTTGGTCCCGACCACCTTTCCAGGAGCATTGAGCCATGTCCGAGATCGCCAATCAGACCACCAGCCGGATGCCCGTCGAGCGCTACCGGCCGTTCAGTGAACAGTTCCCGGTCCCGCTGACCGATCGTCAGTGGCCCGCCCGTGAGGTCACCGTGGCGCCCCGCTGGTGCGCGGTCGACCTGCGCGACGGCAACCAGGCCCTGATCGACCCGATGTCCGTGGAGCGCAAGCGCCGCATGTTCGCGCTGCTGGTCCGCATGGGCTACAAGGAGATCGAGGTAGGTTTCCCGGCGGCGTCGCAGACCGACTTCGACTTCGTGCGGACGCTGATCGAGCAGGACCTGATCCCCGAGGACGTCACGATCCAGGTCCTGACCCAGTGCCGCGACACGCTGATCGAGCGGACGTTCGAGTCGCTGCGCGGCGCGAAGCGGGCGATCGTGCACTTCTACAACTCGACCTCGACGCTGCAGCGGCGGGTCGTGTTCGGCCTGGACAAGGCCGGGATCACCGACATCGCGACGAGCGCGGCGCGGCTGTGCCAGAAGTACGCCGAGGCGATCACGCCCGACACCGAGATCTACTACGAGTACTCGCCGGAGTCGTACACCGGGACCGAGCTGGACTACGCGTTGGAGGTCTGCAGCGCCGTCATCGACGTGCTGCAGCCGACCCCCGACCGGCCGCTGATCGTCAACCTGCCGGCGACTGTGGAGATGGCGACCCCCAACGTCTACGCGGACTCCATCGAGTGGATGTCGCGCAACCTGCCGCGGCGCGAGTCGGTCGTGCTGTCGCTGCACCCGCACAACGACCGCGGCACCGCCGTCGCCGCCGCCGAGCTGGGCCTGCTGGCCGGCGCCGACCGGGTCGAGGGCTGCCTGTTCGGCAACGGTGAGCGCACCGGCAACGTCGACCTGGTCACCCTGGGGCTGAACCTGTTCTCCCAGGGCATCGACCCGCAGATCGACTTCTCGAACATCGACGAGATCAAGCGGACCGTCGAGTACTGCAACCAGCTGCCCGTGCACGAGCGCCACCCGTACGCCGGCGACCTGGTCTACACGGCCTTCTCCGGCTCCCACCAGGACGCGATCAAGAAGGGCTTCGACGCGCTGCACCGCGACGCCGCGGCCGCGGGCGTCGAGGTCGACCGCTTCACGTGGGGCGTGCCCTACCTGCCCATCGACCCGAAGGACGTCGGCCGCTCCTACGAGGCGGTCATCCGGGTCAACTCGCAGTCCGGCAAGGGCGGCGTCGCCTACGTCATGAAGACCGAGCACCACCTGGACCTGCCGCGCCGTCTGCAGATCGAGTTCTCCGGCGTCGTGCAGCGGCACACCGACGACGAGGGCGGCGAGGTCAGCCCGCAGGCGATGTGGGACTTCTTCTCCGGTGAGTACTTCTCCGACAAGAGGTTCACGCTGCAGGGGTACGAGGCGGCGACGGTCGACGGCAAGGTCACCCTCACCGCCGACGTCTCGGTCGACGGCGTCGCCCGGTCGGTCACGGCCACGGGTAACGGCCCGATCGACGCGTTCGTGCACGCGCTGGGCGACTTCGGCGTCGACGTGCGGGTCCTGGACTACGCCGAGCACGCCCTGACCGCGGGCGAGAGCGCGCAGGCCGCGGCGTACGTCGAGTGCTCCGTCGACGGGCAGACCTTCTGGGGTGTCGGGATCGACGCCAACATCGTGACCGCATCGTTGCGAGCCGTGCTGAGCGCCGCGAACCGCGGCTGATCCACCGCCGCAGCCCGGAGTTCCTCCGGGCTGCTCAGGCCGTCAGGGTTACTCAGGGTGAAAGGCCGGCCCCCGCAATGGGCCGGCCTTTCCGTTTATGTGGGTCCTGCCCAGGTCTTCGTCGTCATGCCACTGATCCTGCGGGACCCGGTGTCCCGGGCGACAGGGACACCGGTCCCGTTCTGCGGTCCCGCCCGTTTCCTGGGGATTTGCGCCTGTTCGTGTCGGGAATCGCACCGTGGCGCTGCGAGCGCGGCGTGCGCCGATGCCGCACAGTGGTGGGCGTGCGCCCCTCCAACGGCAAAGCCGTCCTCCTCGCCCTCGCGCTAGCAACGGTGCTCACCGGCGCCGCTAGCTGCGAGGTCTCCTCCACGCCGGGCGCGGCAGCGCCCAGCTCGACGTCAACGACCGGTAGCGGTGGCACCTCCGGTGCGACGAAGCCTCCGGCCGGCAACCCCGCCAACGCCACGGCCGCGCTCGAGCAGCTCACCGTCACGGCCGCGGGGTCGATGGCCGGGTACAGCCGCGAGAAGTTCACCCACTGGATCGGCCAGGGTGACGGCTGCGACACCCGCGACGTCGTGCTCAAGCGCGACGGCAAGGGCGTCAAGGCCGACGCCGAGTGCAAGATCACGGCGGGGACCTGGTACAGCCCGTACGACGACAAGACCCTCACCGACCCGAAGGCCCTCGACATCGACCACATGGTGCCGCTGGCCGCCGGCTGGCGCTCGGGTGCCAGCAAGTGGACCGATGAGCAGCGCAAGCAGTTCGCCAACGACCTGACGCGCCCGCAGCTGTTCGCCGTCAGCCTCCAGTCGAACCGCTCCAAGGGTGACCAGGACCCGTCGACGTGGAAGCCGCCGAACAAGGGCTACTGGTGCACATATGCGCAAGACTGGGTAACGGTGAAGAGCTTCTACAAGCTGACCGTCACCGCCGCCGAGAAGTCGGCGCTGACGGAGATGCTCGCGACCTGCAAGTAGGGTTCTTTTTCCGGGTTTTCGCGCGACTGAAGGGCGGCCGAGATGGCAGACGCAGCACCGGTGCCGGGAGCGGCACCGGGCACTCCGCAGGCACCGGCCGCCCCTGCCGCGACCCCGGCGGCGCTGGCCGGCGCTCCGACGACGGCCGCGGCTCCCGCGACGGCGGCGTCGGCACCCGCTTCGACTCCGGCTTCAACCCCGGCTCCGGCAAGCGCCGCTCCGGCCGCTCCCGCCGACGCCGCTGCTGCCGGGGCCGCTCCGGCAGGGGCAACCCCGGCCGCTCCGGCTGACGCGGCTGCTACTGGGGCCGCTCCGGCCGACGCCGCTGCGGCCGCTTCGGCTGGCGCTGAACCGGCCGCCGCGCCTGCTGCCGCTCAGGCGGGTGGCGGGGCGGCGGCGCCGCTGACGACCGACATCATGGCGGGCCCCGGCGGGGTCATGACCGACGAGGTCGGCGTGGTCACCGGCGAGCTGACCCTGCGCTCCGAGGTCGACGCCACCGGTGCCGCGCTCGTCCGCGTCCAGTACAAGGACGCCGAGGAGTGGTACGTGGTGACCGGCACCAAGACCCACCTCGCCGACCCCGCCGACCTCGCCGCCGTGCACGCCGTGGCCGTCGGCATCCTGAACCGCCCGGAAGGCTAGCCCGGGCTAGACCGCCCGCCGTCCCTCGAACGCGCGGCCGAGCGTGATCTCGTCCGCGTACTCGAGGTCGCCGCCGACCGGCAGGCCGCTGGCGAGCCGGGTCACGTTGAGACCCATCGGCTTCACCAGCAGCGCCAGGTACGTCGCGGTGGCCTCACCCTCGGTGTTGGGGTCGGTCGCCAGGATCAGCTCCTTGCAGGTGCCGTCCGCGAGCCGCATCATCAGCTCGCGGACCTTCAGGTTGTCCGGCCCGACGCCCTCGAGCGGGTTGATCGCCCCGCCGAGCACGTGATACCTGCCCCGGAACTCGCCGGTGCGCTCGATCGCCACGACGTCTTTCGGCTCTTCCACGACGCAGAACACCTCGTCGCTGCGGCGCGGGTCGCGGCAGATCCGGCACAGGTCCGACTCCGCGACGTTGAAGCAGCGCGTGCAGAAGCGCACGAGCTCCTTCACCCGTGTCAGCGCCTGGGCGAGCCGCTTCACGTCCGACGGGTCGGACGACAGCACGTGGAACGCGATCCGCTGCGCGCTCTTCGGACCGACGCCGGGCAGCCTGCCCAGCTCGTCGATCAGGTCCTGGATGGCACCTTCGTACATCTGCGGCGGTTAGAATCCGGGCAGCCCGAGGCCGCCACCCAACCCGCCGAGGCCCGCGGTCAGCGGTCCCATCTTCTGCTCCGTCAGATCCTTCGCGGCCTGCGCGGCGTTGTGCAGCGCGGCGACCACGAGGTCCTCGAGCGTCTCCACGTCCTCCGGGTCGACTGCCTTCGGGTCGATCTTGATGCTGACGACCTCCCCGGACCCGCGCACGACCGCCGTGACGAGACCGCCGCCGGCCGTGCCGGTCAGCTCGGCCTCGGCCAGCTCGGCCTGCGCGGCGACCATCTGCTGCTGCATCTTCTGCGCCTGCTTCATCATCTGCTGCAGGTTGGGCTGTCCACCGGGGCGCACGATCTGCTCCTCTTCGATATTCGGTCAATGCTCAGCTGGTCTTACCCTGGCACGCCCGGCCGGTATACCTCGGCCGCCGCGCCTGTCCTGCCGCCCGGCGGGTGACCCTCGGCCGCCGCACCGTCCTGCCGTGCCGCTCGGCCGGTGACCCTTAGGCCGCCGCGCCTGTCCTGCTGCCCGGCCGGTGACCCTCGGTCGCGGCGTCCTGCGGGCCGGCCGGTCTCACTCGAAGCCCTGCCCCGGCCGCCGGCTCAGCTCGTGGTCTCGCCGATCTTCTCCGCCCCGAGCGTCTCGCTGAGCAGCCGTAACGCGGCTTCTTCGCTCGACTCGCGGACGGAGCTCGCATCGTCGAGCAGCTCATCCCCCGGGTCCAGCCCTGGAAACCGTGGATCGGCGACCGGCCTGTCGTACTCCGGGTCGTACGGCGGCTCGTCCGCCCCCGCGCCCTCCCACGCCGACTCGGCCACCGGTGCCGCGGCCGCCCGCCGTGGTGCGTTCGCCGCCCTGCTCGCCGCCTCGCGCGCCTGCTCGATGGCACTCCGCGGCCGTGCGCCGTTCTGCTGGCGGGCGCCTCCTTGCGTGCGCGCGCCGTTGGACCCTTGACCGCTACCCGCCCCGGACGGGCCACCACCGTTCGGCGACGCACCCGCCGACTGCCCGGCGCCGGGCTGCCTGGTCGCCACCTGCGCCGAACCACCCGCCGCGGCACCCCCGGGCGTGGCCGTCGCGGGCCATTCGCTCGCCTGCCCCTGACTCCCCTGGGCCGCACCACCTGGCGTGGCGATCGCGGGCCAGCCACCGCCCTGGCCGCCACCGTTGACGTGCATCTGGTCGCCGCCCGCAGACCCTCCGGACAGGCCGCGCGGATCTGCCAGCGCCCCACCCGACGGTGTGCGAACCACCCCACCGGGCACGGCCGTCGCCGGCCAGCCGTCCGACTGCGCCGCCCCACCGGGAACCGCGGGCGTCGGCCAACCTGCCCGCCCACCGTCCTGAGGAGCAGAGGCACCACCGTGCGCCGCCCCACCGGCCTGCGCCGCCTGAGCACCCGCGTAGCCACCCTGAGCCGGGTGGCCGCCCCCATGACCTGCCTGGGGGGCCTGGACGGTCGCCGTGGCATGGGAGCTGCCGGTGCCGGGCACGGCCGCCGGAGTGGGCCAGCCGTCGCCCGCCTGGGACGGACCACTCGCAGGGGTGAAGCCGCCTGACGGGCCGCCCAGAGCGGAGGGGCCACTCGCTCGTGCGTCGACGGGGACCGGGTCGCCAGCGGGGCGGGCGGGCGTCGGCCATGCCTCGGCGGCCTGCTGCGGGACCGCCGCGCCGCCGGGACCGCCGCCGGACGGACCGCCGTGTCCAGGTGCGCCGCCGGGCGCTTGGCCACCCGGAGGGGCACCGGCGGGGCCGGACGGCGTCGGGCGGGGCGGGGTGGGACGGGTGCCGCCGCCACCGCCGCCGGGCTGGCCGCCGACCTCGCACCTGACCTGCCATCTGCCGCCGAGCAGCTCACTGAGCGCGGCGATGAGGACGTCGGGCGAGGCGTTGAGCATATTGGCGTGGGCGGTGTGCTTGAACCCGAGCACGAGCGTGGTGCCTTCGACGTCCTGCACCGTGGCCTCGCGGACGATCGCGGCGGCCTTCTTCGACTTCCCGCTCACCAGGGACAGCACGTCGGTCCACACCCGCCGGACCGCGCCGGCGTCGAGCGCCCCGACGCCCTGCGGGACCGACTGCGGCGGCACGGGAGACGCGGCGGGAGGTGGCGGGGGTGCGGCCGGCTCGTACGAGACCGGAGCCCCACCACCTGCCGACTGCTGCGACCCCCCGGCAGCGACCTGCTCGGAAGCGTGGGCAACCGGAGCCGATGCGTGACCGGCCGCCGCGGCAGCGGAACCAGCCGCCGGCGCCGAGCCGTAGTCGGCCGCAGAGGCGTGACCCTCCCCTTGAGCGGGGGCGTGACCGGCCGCGGAGGCAGGGCCGGACCCGGCGGCAGCACCCGCCGCTGGGGCGTAACCGGCCGCGGAGGCAGGACCAGGCCCGGCGGCAGCACCCGCCGCCGAGGCGGGACCGGGCCCCGGAGCGTAAGCGGGCGCCGGGGCGGCGCCGCCGGCGAGCAGGCGGCGCTCCATGCGCTCCAGCCGCTGGAGCAGCGCGCTGCTGGAGTCGTCGGCGCCGGGCAGCAGCATGCGGGCGGTGATCAGCTCCAGCAGCAGCCGGGGAGCGGTGGTGCCGCGCATCTCGGTCAGCCCGTCGTGGACGATGTCGGCGAACCGCGACAGCGTCGCCTGCCCCAGCTGGGTCGCCTGGGCGCCCATCCGCTCCAGCTGGTCGTGCGGCGCGTCGAGCAGACCCTTGGCCACGGCGTCGGGCACCTGCTGCAGGACGATGAGGTCGCGGAGCCGCTCGAGGAGGTCGGAGGCGAAGCGCCGCGGGTCGTGGCCGGCCTCGACGACCCGGTCGATGACGCCATAGGCGCCGCGGCCGTCGTCGGCGGCCAGCGAGTCGCACATCTCGTCGATGAGGGCGACGTCGGTGACGCCGAGCAGCGAGACGGCCCGCTGGTAGGTGACGCCGTCGGGGCCGGCGCCGGAGATCAGCTGGTCGAGGACCGACAGCGAGTCACGGGCGCTGCCCGCGCCGGCGCGGACCACCAGCGGGAAGACGGCGGGCTCGACCTTGACGCCCTCGGACGTGGTCAGCTGCTCCAGGTAGGGCCGGAGCACCCCCGGCGGGATCAGCCGGAAGGGGTAGTGGTGGGTGCGGGACTTGATCGTCCCCAGCACCTTCTCGGGCTCGGTGGTCGCGAAGACGAACTTCACATACTCCGGCGGCTCCTCGACGAGCTTGAGCAGCGCGTTGAAGCCGGCGGACGAGACCATGTGGGCCTCGTCGATGACATAGACCTTGAACCTGCTGGAGACCGGCGCGAAGAAGGCCCGCTCCCGCAGGTCGCGCGCGTCGTCGACACCACCGTGGCTGGCGGCGTCGATCTCGATGACGTCGATCGAGCCGGCACCGTCGGGCGCGAGCGCGCGGCACGAGTCGCACTCGCCGCACGGGTCGGGCGTCGGGCCCTTCTCACAGTTGAGCGAGCGGGCGAGGATGCGGGCGCTGCTGGTCTTGCCGCAGCCACGAGGGCCGGAGAACAGGTAGGCATGGTTGAGCCGCCCCGAACGCAGCGCCTGCGACAGCGGCTCGGTGACGTGCTCCTGCCCGATCACCTCGGCGAACGTGCGAGGCCGGTACTTGCGGTAGAGCGCGAGCGCCACCAGCGGTCCCTCCGTTCGCCTCGCTCAATCGGGCCGGCACCACGGTACCCCCAGGCACCGACAAAAAGCTGCGCCGCGACCGACCGGGGCCCGGACATGAAGGCGCCACCCGTGCACCCGTCAGAGCTCACTTATCCTTGCTGCCTTCCGGCCCTGGGGAGGTTCGTAAGATGACGCCGCACGAGTGGCTTGAGGAACACAATACCCCGTAGCGCGGAGCCCGTGAGGCATGGGTATCCTGGCGCACGGAGGATTCGCCTAGAGGCCTAGGGCGCACGCTTGGAAAGCGTGTTGGGATAAAACCCTCACGAGTTCGAATCTCGTATCCTCCGCCGGTCTGACCAGGCAAAACGCCGGGACGCCCCACCAGGGCGGCCCGGCGTTCGTCGTTCAGGACCCACCCGGAGGCGTTCAGGGCCCACCCCCGGAGGCGTTCAGGCCCCACCCCGGAGGCGTTCAGAACCCACCCGGGAGCTCACCCGAGGACCGCCGGGGACGGAAACAGGCCACCCGACCGGCGGACCACCCGGAGAGCGGACACCGCGCCGCCCCCCACGCGACAGGCAGTCTTCACGCTCAATCTGCTATATGGCTGGTTGGGACCTGGCGCCCTGTGACACCACATGCGACCATGAGTGCATGGCCAGCCGGCTAGGGGGCGAGAAAACACAACAGCACCCGGCGGCCACCGGGTGCTGTTTGTGATCGCTTCCACCTCTACGACTACGCGGAGGGTCAGCGGTGATACCCACAGCAATCCTTGCGCATCCTGCACCCCTCCGCAAGACCGAGAGGGAAAGGGAGATGCGCACCTTCTACCGGAGTCCGGACATCCTGGTCACAAGCGACCACTTTTCCGTGCTCCGCCCACGCCCGGTCCGGTTCCGGATCAGGGATCTCAGAGATGCCTACATCGTCCGGCACGGATCGCCCTCACTACGCCCGCAGCTGGAGATTCGCGCGAGTTACGGGGCAAACGACGTCCGGCTCTTCATCACCACCGACTCGCGGACCTTTGGTCAGGTCCGTCGCGCACTCATCCGCGCCCTGGAGCAGAGCAAAGCAGCACGTAGTTAGGCCCCAAATGACCGCGCGCGAGCCGACCGACTCGCGCGCGGCATCTTGGGTTCATCAAGATGATGCAGAAGTGCAACTTGCAATATCGCTACCTGGTGGATGGCCTGTCGTTACCATCCCCGGGGCGGCGGACGGTGCGACCCACCCGCAGGCGACCTCCCCGGAGGCCGGTGCGCGGTATAGCCTGTATTTTGGCATTCACCACATCCGCCCAACCGTCTGCGCGTAGCGTCACGAAGTGGCTCCCTACCTGCAATGTCGCTGGTAGGCATACGTCCCTTGGAGGGGCTGGACATGGCACCGGGTGACACTCCCGCCGTGGCCCGCCGCGCCGTCCGCTTGGCTATCAAGGACGCGCGGACGGCGAAGGGGCTCACCCAGTCGCAGGTCGCAGAGGCCATGGAATGGTCGCTGTCCAAGGTGATGCGCATCGAAAGCGGCGAGGTCACCATTTCGCAGAATGACCTGCGCCCCCTGCTGACCCATCTCGGAATTCGCGACAAAGCACGGGTCGACGAGCTCGTGCAGGCCGCCAAGGCGTCAAAGCAGCGGCAGCAGTGGTGGGATCACAAGCGCTACGCGGGAATGCTCACGCCGGCGATGAAGCAGTGGTTCAGCTACGAGGCCGAAGCCAGCTCCATGCGGCTCTTCTACTCCGCGTATTTTCCGGGGTTCCTGCAGACCCCGGAATTCGCGCGTGTTCTACTTGAGTTCTTCGTCGACGACCTCACACAAGACGAGATCGCGGCGCGCATCGAGACGCGGACCCAGCGTCGACAGGTTCTTGAGCAGCGAAGAGGTCGACCCGACGTCCATCTGCTGCTCGACGAGTCAGTGCTTCGCCGGACCCTCGGCCTTCCGGAAGTGCTGGGCCGCCAGTTGTCCGCCGTGCTCGACGTCATCAACGAGGGCTGGCTGACGATACGCGTCGCACCATTCACCGTCTTCAACATCGCTATCGGAAACTGGGATTTGTTCTATCTCGGCTCCGAGGATCTCGACCATGCGGTGCTTTACCGCGAGAACGCCACTCGGGACGAAATCATCGACGACGCCGTTAGTCTGCAGCGGCATCTTGTCCAATGGGACAAGATCTGGCACGCGTCGTATGACGAGATCCACAGCAAGGAAATGATCGAGAGTCGCGCCCACGAACTCCTCGCCATTCATAACTCCCCAGGACGCGAACCTGCGGGATAAGGGCACCTCAAGCCTGAGGTGTCGACTCCTTTTCCGAGAGGAAAGAAGTATAGTGCAGCCTACTGTGGCGCCACTTGTGTGGCGCAGGAGCCAGGCGTGTGCCAGCTCGGCATGCGTCGAGGTCGCAGAACACTCGAGCTCATTCTTCGTCCGCGATTCGAAGAATGCCGAAGGCTCGGTGCTGACCTTTGACCGGGCGGAGTGGGGCGCGTTCATCACCGGCATCAAGACCGGCGCGCTCACGACGTCCGTTTGACATAACGAATGGTGAGGTTGAGTGCGACGAACGTTCAATACGCCGCAGCGCCCAACCTCACCGGCTCATTCGATTCGCCCCTCACGCACCGCCCCGATGAACGATGCCCAATCGTCGGCGCCGAATCCCAGGCGGGGGCCTTCAGGATTCTTCGAATCGCGGACCAGAAAGCGGTCCTCGGCCCGCGCCACCTCGACGCAGGCGGCACTTGCGCAGGACCGGCTCTTCCGCCAGGTCAGCCCGTTTACACCGTCGGCCACAGGGTCCTCCTCCCTTTGGACCTGCCCTCCAGGATACGGACGGTCACGAGCGGCGCCACCGAGATTTCATCGATTTGCATGAGTTTGGCATGTGTGAATGCCTCATTCATGTGCAAACCGGGGCCAAAAGGCAACGATCGTGCCGCCTGCGTTTTGCAAATCGCAGGCGGCACGATCGTCCAGGCCGCTAGAGGGTCTGGTTGAGTCTCCGGAAGGCCTCGTCATAGCCGGCCAGATCGCGCCGGTCCATGCTGCGGGAACGGGTCTCGAACGCGCGCATCAAGGCTCGCTTGACCTGACCGAACACGAGCATGTCGGAGGAGCTGAACAACGTGACCCGCACGCCCAGGTGGTGACCCACCAGGTGCAGCGTCCGGGGGGTGAGCGCCCGTGACGTCGAGCCGACCATCGGCGGCGCGGCGATCGCGGCGAACGCGAACAGGAACTCGCCGGCCGAATCGATCAGCGGCCAGGCGACGAGCACCGCGAGGACGGCAAGACCGCCGAGCACCATGAGAACGATCCGGGCCGGGTGAATCGAACCGCGGACGACGTGCACCCCCTGCACCTCGTCCAGCACGTACACCTGCGGCTCCGGCGACCAGAGGGCGAAGATCTCCTCAGTGATCATCAGGTCGGTACTTCGGTAATACACCGTCGTTGACATTGCTCCCCCTCCCCTGTCGGGCAAGTCATCGCGGTCGTCCGTGCTGCGAGGTATTCGGCGGGTCCCCATCCGCATGTGAATCACCCCGCGTAGTCAGAGTCGGCTGTCGATCACAATTCCGGCCCCCACCGGAGACTCTGGCCGTCCATCCGCCCTACCAGTATGGATGAGGCGCCTCACAGATCGCCAGACTTCAACCAGCTATATCGCAGATTGACGTACCACGGGTGGCTGTCACGCAACCAGCCGTGTACAGACGGTTACAGCAAGACGTACCAGAGAACGACGGCGAATGAGAGCACAATCACATAGCTGGACGGACGGCACGCACCGTCTTGCCGTCGTCGGCGACGCCGGCGACCCAGCCGCCGACCCGCCCCAGCCGCAGCAGGACGTCGGCCCGGGCCGGAAGGTCGGCGGTCTCGCCCGGCGCGGGCGGCCACGCCTGCCGGGCCGCGTGGCCGGGCGTCAGCCACGGCACCAGGGTGGTGATCGGGTCCGCGCCGTCGAGGGCGGCCCGCGCGGCGGCCAGGTCGGCGAGCACCGCGTCGAGGGCGTCCAGGACCGCCTCCGCGTTGCCGCCGCACATGGCCGCGGTCAGCTCGGGGCGGGCGGCGGCGACCCGGGTGCCGTCGCGGAACGAGCCGGCGCCGAGCGTGCCCGCCAGGGGGTCGGTGGCGATCCGGGCGGCAACGGCGGCGGCGACCAGGTGCGGTACGTGGGAGATCGTCGCGACCGCGCGGTCGTGCTCCTCGGCGGTGGCCGGGACGACCCGGGCGCCGAGCCCGGTGACGAGCGCGGCGAGCTCGATCCAGTCCCGCAGGCCGGCGCCGTCCTCCTCCAGGCACAGCACCCAGGCGCAGCCGTCGAAGAGGCGCGGGTCCGCGGCGGTGAAGCCGGAGGTCTCGCGGCCGGCCATGGGGTGCCCGCCGATGAACGTGGCGAGGGCCTGACCGCCGGTGCGGAGCCGGTCGAGGGCGAGGTCGCGGACGGGACCCTTGACGGAGGTGACGTCGGTGACGACGCCGACGTACGCCAGCGACGCCAGCTCGTCGAAGACACCCCCGACGGCCGGCAGCGGCACGGCGACGACCGCGAGATCGGCGTCGCGGACGGCGTCGGCGACGGTGGCGGTGACGTGCCAGCGGGCGTCGGCGGGCGCCTGCGCCGCGGCGGTGCGGGCGGTCGCCCTGGTGGCGGGGTCGGCGTCGTAGCCGGTGGCATGGTGCCCACGCGCCGCGAGGGCACGCAGGACCGATCCGCCGATCAGTCCGAGCCCGATCACCGCCACGTTCAACGTCGCATCACGCACTGCGGAACTCTCGCACACCTGCCGATCACCCGTTCGGCTCGGGACGACCACCGAACAGCCTTAAGGAGTGGATTCGTTCCTATTTGGGCGGTTACAACCCGTTAGCGTGCTCGCATGCGACTTTTCCGGCAATTCGTGAGGACCGCCCTCGTGGCGGCGGCCGCCACGGCGGTCTACGGGCTCTCCGGCGGCGGCCAGGCGCACGCCGCGGTGGTCGAGAAGACACCGCTGCTGTCGCCGTCGTTCGACGGCACCGTCTGGGCCGTGGCCTACTCCTCCGACGGCGGGACCGTCTACGTCGGTGGCTCGTTCAGCAAGGCGATCGTCAATGGCAAGAGCATCACGCGGAGCCGGCTCGCGGCGATCAACACCCGCACCGGCGCGCTGCTGGACTGGGCCCCCGTCGCCGACAACACAGTCCGGGCGCTCGCGGTCGACGGTAACTCTGTGTATGCGGCCGGTGACTTTTCGAAGGTCGCGGGGGTCAAGCGGGACTCGCTCGCCGGGCTCGACGCGACCACCGGCGCGGTGACCACATTCAGCCACGAGGTGTCCGGCTCGCCGGTCACCCTCGGGGTGGGCAGCGGCCGCCTGTACGTCGGCGGCAAGTTCAGCACGATCGACACGGCGAAGCGGACCAACCTCGCCGCGTTCAGCCTCGCGACGGGCGCGCTCGACGCGGAGTGGGCGCCGACCACCGATGACAAGGTGGAGGCGCTCGCCGTGACGAGCAGCCGGGTGTACCTCGGCGGCTCCTTCCACAAAACCAACGGGGTCAGCAACGCCTTGCGGCTCACCGCGGTCGACTCGGTGGACGGCAAGCTGGACAAGACCTTCATGCCGCGCCCCTCGGCCATCGTGCTGGCGGTGGCGGTCGGCCCGGACGGCGTCTACGCGGGCATCGGTGGGCAGGGCGGACGTGCGGTCGCCTACACCACCGCCGGCAAGGCCCGGTGGACCAGGGTCTTCGACGGCGACGTCCAGGCGGTCACGGTGCTCGACGGCGTCGCGTACGTCGGCGGGCACTACGACAAGGCGTGCACCACGAACAGCAACGGCTCGCAGGGCGCGTGCACCGACGGGTCGGTGTCGCGGGTGAAACTCGCCGCGATCGACGACCGAGGCAAGCTGCTCGACTGGGCGCCGCAGGGCAACGGCGTCGCCGGGGTGCGGGCCATGGCCGCCAACCAGGCGCTCGGCCAGGTCGTCGCCGGCGGCGAGTTCACCACCATCGGCGGCGTGACGCAGAAGCGGATCGCACTGTTCGGCTAGGAACTCGGGACCAGAACATCGGTAGGTCGCTGCGCAGCCCGGTCGTCCCGCTGGGACGGCCGGGCTAAGCTCTTTTTCGTGGCAGTGAACGAGTCGCCGTGGAGTTCGCCGGACGCGTCGCGCCCCGCGAGCCCGGCACCGGCGTTGCCCAACAACCCCCACCCGGTCTCACCGGGGTCACCCGGCAGCCCCCAACCGGTCGCGCCGGGGCTGTCCGGCAGTCCCCAACCGGTCGCGCCGGGGTTGCCCAGCAGCTCTCATCCCGTCCCGCCGCCCCCGCACGGGGCGCCGAGCCTCACCGCCGGCCGGCCGTGGCCGGGCGCCAGCGGGCCACCCGTCGTCGGCCCCCCGCCGCGCCTGAGCGCCGGCGGTCCGCCGGTCGTCGGCCCGCCGCCACGCCTGAGCGCCACCCGCCCGCTCACCCCCGCCGCGTCCTATGGCGCCTGGCAGGGCGTGCTGCGGCCGCCGCCGTTCGTGGTCTCCCAGGGACCGCCCCGGCCCACGTACCGTGAGCCGCTGCCGGTCCGCAGCCCGATGGTCACCGCCGGCGCCGGCGCCGGGGCCGCCTGGATGCTGCTGTTCGGCCTGCTCGCCACGGGCGCCCGCGGCTACATCTGGCTGACGATCATCGCCGGGGTGCTCGCGTGGGCCGCGTCGTTCATCCTTGCGAGGTTCGGCGACCGGGGCGTCGCCGTGGGTGTGGCGGTCTCCAGCGGCATCGCCGTGGCGATCGCCGGCATCGTCGTGGCGTACCGGCTGGCCGGCGGCGACTGGGTCCTGTGGTGAGGCGTGAGCACCGCTGATAAGCGTCGGCCGAACACGTTCGGTAGCTGGCACAAGGACTTTCCCGCGTGGGCTTGACGTGGATTGCGGCGAGGATCACTCTCAGCAACATGGCTTTGAGGCTGCAGCGGCTCGATCCTGAGCGGCGTCGTCGGCGGCTCGCGCTGCTGGTCGAGCTCGCGGACGCGAAAGCGCTTCGCGAGCGGCTCCATCCACGCCGTCTCCGCGCCGACCGGATCCGCGAGCTCATCGCGACTCGCCGACGACTCGCCGACTAGCCCTGCGCCAACCGCCGATCTGCTCGAATAGTGTTCTCGGGTAACGACGAACACCGACCGGGGGGACCGTGTCGCACTTCGCTGCCGCTGTCACACGCGGCTCCAAGAGCTGGGCCGCGGCCGAGCTCGATCTCAGTGGCGTCGCCGACGTCGAGGAGGTCACCGAACGCCTACGCGACACCGACCCGGACGCGACGGTGTCACTGCTGTTCGTCGAGTCCGACGACGCGTATCTGGTGATCCTGCGCCTCGACGACGGCGAGGATCTGCGGATCTTCGGCTCCGACTCCGTCTTCGCCGCCGAGTCGCGCCTCGGCGCCATCCTCCTCGGCGACATCGAGGAGCAGCTGCCGGAGATCGTCGACGAGGAGGTCGACACCGACGAGGACGAGGACGAGGAGCGGCCGTCGGCCGAGCCCGACATCGAGCCGGTCGGCGATCCCGAGCTCCTCGCCGACCTGGGGCTGCCCGGCGGGCGGCTGCTGGAGCTGTGCGCCCAGGAGGGCATGCTCCCGGCCGACCTGACCGCGGAGATCTGCCAGGCGATCGGTGCCGGCGACGAGATCGAAGAGCTGCGCGAGGCCTGAGGCGTTGCGCCAGCGCTGGGAGCCGGCGATGCGGCGGGCCCTGGCGGTCGCCGCATCGGCCGGCGCCGATGTGCCGATCGGGGCCGTCGTCCTCGGCCCCGACGGCACGGAGCTCGGCGCCGCCCACAACGAGCGGGAGGCCACCGGCGACCCGACCGCGCACGCCGAGCTCCTGGCGCTGCGCCGCGCGGCCGTGCGCCTCGGCGCCTGGCGGCTGGAGGACTGCGCCCTGGTGGTCACCGTCGAGCCGTGCACGATGTGCGCCGGCGCCCTCGTGCTCGCCAGGGTCGGCACCGTGGTCTTCGGCGCGTGGGAGCCCAAGACCGGCGCCGTGGGCTCCCTGTGGGACGTCCTCCGCGACCGCCGGCAGACCCACCGTCCTGAGGTGTTGGCAGGTGTACTGGCGGCAGAGTCCGCGACCCTGCTCAAGACGTTCTTCCACCAGCAGCGCTGACGCCAAGGCAACGCCGACGCACCGGCGGCCCTGACACCCGGGGCCCCACGATGCACCAACGGCCCTGACGCACAGGCTGCATCGATGCACAGGCGGCGTCGATGCACCGGCGGCACCGGCGCCCCTGAGGCAGCGCCGCGCGCCGCCCCGTCAGGTGCGGAAGCGGCCGGCCAGTTGCTGGAGCTCGTCGCTGAGGCGGGTCAGGTCGGCGACGGCCGCGTCGGCCTCGGCGAGGTTGGTCGTGGTCTGCTGGGTCGCGTCGGCCACGCCGGTGATGTTGGTGGCGATGTCGGTCGAGGAGTCGGCGGTGCCGGCGACGCTGCGGCTCATCTCCTTCGTGGTGGCGCTCTGCTGCTCGACGGCCGCGGCGATCGTCAGCTGATACTCGTTGATCCGCGCGATGATCTCGCTGATGCGGCTGATCGCCTCGACGGCCTCGGCGGTGTCGACCTGGATGGCGCTGACCTGCTCGGAGATCTGGCCGGTCGCGCGGGCGGTCTCCTGCGCCAGGTCCTTCACCTCGCTGGCCACCACGGCGAAGCCCTTGCCGGCCGCGCCCGCGCGGGCCGCCTCGATCGTCGCGTTGAGGGCGAGCAGGTTGGTCTGCGTCGCGATCGCGGTGATCGTCGCGACGATGTTGCCGATCTCCGCCGACGACGCGCCGAGCTGCGAGACGGTGTTGGTCGTGGTGGCCGCGACGCCGACCGCCTCGGCGGCGACGGTGACGGCCTCGTTGGCGTTGCGGGCGATCTCGCGGATCGAGGCGTCCATCTCGTCGGCGCCGGCCGCGGCGGCCTGGGTGTTGGTGGAGACGCTGCCCGCGGACGACGCGACCAGCCCCGCCTGCCGGGCCGCCTCCGACGCGCTGCCGGCGAGGAGCCTGGTGACGGACGTCAGCCGGGAGGTGTTCTGGCCGAGCGTCCGGGAGCCGGCGGTCAGCGAGGAGACGGTGTCGCGCAGCCCGGTGCGGGCCGCGTTGACCGCGGCGGCCATCTGGCCCAGCTCGTCCCGCCCGCGCACCTCCGCGGACGTCGTCAGGTCACCCGCGGCGACGGTACCGAGGGCCGCCGACACGCTCGACAGCTGGCGTCTCGTCAGCCGTGCGGCCCAGACGGCCAGGATCAGCGCGAGCAGGATGCCCACGGCGTAGGCCACGATCATCGTGGTGCGGGCATCCGAGAACCGGGCCTCGACCTGCGCCGACCGCGCCTCCGCCTCGGACAGTTCGAGGTCCTGCACCTTCTGTACCGCCGCAAGCAACGCCGACTCGATCTGCTCCGCCTGCTGTTGCTGCCGCGCGGCCGGCACGGGCGAGCCGGCGGCGGCCGCGCCCTCGCCCAGGAACGCGGCATTGCGCAGCTGCCGGTAGGCGAGGATGGTCTTCTCCAGCTCGTCGGCCGCGGCGAGGCGGGCCGGCGACGCCTCGGCGGCCTTCCGGTACTCGGCCAGGTTCTGGTCCGACGACGAGGGCGTTGCGCGCGTTGAGGCCGAGGTCCGCCAGCAGGCCGGTGAGCCGCCCCCGCGGCACGGTCACGTGGATGTCGGACCGACGCTGCATGGTGAGGCACCTTCCGTCCCGGCGATCGATACCGGACGCATCGGCGACAACCTTCAGGAACTGAGCAGAGTGCTCGCGTGCGTGCGGGCGTCCTCGCTCCACGGCGCGGGGCGCAGCGTGCGCGGGTCGAGCTTCACGTTGACGCGCCGGCCCTCCGCGTGGACGGTCAGGCCGTCGGCGGACAGGATGCGGAAGCGGTAGACGGCGCTCGTCTCGCCGAGCGTCTCGATCCAGAAGTGGACGCCGATCTCGCCGGTGCCGCGGACGGGCGCCCTGTAGGAGATCGAGTACTCCGCGACGGCGTGCATCACGTCCGGCGTGGTCGGCCGGCCGCCGGCGTAGGAGTGGCCGCGCTCGGCCCACCACTGCGACAGCGCCCGCTCCAGGAACACCGCGTAGCGGGCGTTGTGCACGATGCCCATCGCGTCGAGGTCGTCGAAGTGCACGACGAACGGGGCGACGTGGCCGGGCAGGACGGTGGTGGTCATGTCAGCGCCTCCAGATACGGGACCAGGGCCAGGGCGCGCAGCCGGTCCAGGGCGGCCGTCCGCGCGTACGTGTAGATCTCCTCCGCCCGCAGCAGCCGCGACTCGTAGACCGCCGCGGTGCCCAGCGCGTTGAGCTCGAACGCGAGCCGCGGAGGGTGGACGCCGGCGGGCAGCTCGCCGAGCTCGACCGCCTCGGTGATCAGCCGCTCCAACAGGGTGTGCCAGTCGGCGAGGGCGGCGCTCAGCGCGTCGCGGACGCTGCCGGGCCGGACCGTGAACTCGAACTGCGCGTTGGTGAAGAAGCAGCCGCCGGGCAGGGCGCCGCTGGCCATGTCGGCGAGCCGGCTCTCCTGGAGCGCCCACAGCCGGCGGATGCCGCGCGGCGCCCGCAGCGCGGGGCGCACGACCACCTCGGTGAAGCGCTGCGAGGCGTGGGCGACGGCGGCGAGCTGCAGCTCCTCCTTCGTCGACCAGTGCGCGAACAGGCCCGACTTGCTGACCCCGGCCCGCTCCGCGAGCTGGCTGAACGACAGCCCGTCGAGGCCGGACTCGGTCGCGAGCGCCACCGCGACGTCGAGGGTGGCGGTGCGGGCACGTTCGCCGCGCGCCAGGCGGCCGTCGACGGTGGGCACGCCCCCGACGGTACCAACTAAACGACCGACCGATCGGTTAGTTTGTGTGTGGGCAGGGTCACCGTGACGATGAGCCCGCCGCCGTCGCGGGGCCGCGCGTCGACCCGCCCGCCGTGCGCGACCGCGACCGAGCGCACGATCGACAGGCCCAGCCCCGTGCCCCGCGCCGACCCGGTGCGCCCGCGCAGCCGGCGGAACGGCTCGAACAGCCGCGGCACCTCGTAGGCCGGGATCACCGGGCCGGTGTTCTCCACGACGAGCTCCGCCGAGGCGCCGGTCGTGCGGGTGCGCACCCACACGTCGCCGCCCTCCACGTTGTACGCGAGCGCGTTGTCGACGAGGTTCTGCACCACCCGCTCCAGCAGCACGGGGTCGCCGACGGTCGGCGCCGCGCCCGGCGACACGTCGGCGGCGGCACCGGCCGTGACGTGCCGCGCGATCTCCGCGAGGTCCACCGTCTCGTGCACGGTCAGCGCCTGCTCCGAGGCCACCAGGGTGAGCAGCCCGTCGATCAGCCGCTCGTGCCGCGCGTTGACCGCGAGCAGCGTCTCCCCGAGGTGCACGAGCTCCGGCGGCGGCGACGGGCGGCCCAGCGCGACCTCGATCAGCGTGCGGTTGATGGTCAGCGGCGTGCGCAGCTCGTGCGAGGCGCTGGCCACGAAGCGGCGCTGCCCGTCGAACGCGCCGTCGAGGCGCTCCAGCATCGAGTCGAACGTGTCCGCCAGCTCCTTGATCTCGTCGGCCGGCCCCTGCAGCGCGATCCGCTCGTGCAGGCTGCCGCCCGCGACCCGGCGCGCCGTCTCGGTGATCCGCCCGACCGGCCGCAGCGCCCGCTCCGCCATCAGCCAGCCGAACCCGACGCCGATCACCGTCACCGCGCCGAGCGCGATCGCGCCCTGGGTGATCAGCGCGTCGAGGGTGTCCTGCTCGATCCGCGCCTGGCGCGCCGCCAGCTGCTGGACGAACTCGTTGACCGCCACGTTGCCGATCCTGATCTCGGCCGGCAGGTCCGCGGTCGTGCCGGCGCCGCGCTGGTGGATGTTCTCCCGCACCAGGAAGTAGGTGACGCCGAGCAGGATGGTCCCGCCGAGGAGGAAGAGCACGCCGTACAGGACGGTCAGCCGCGTCCGGATTCCGAGCCGGCTCATGCCGTCACCTCCGCTGCGCTCCGGCGCCGGCCTGAGCCAACCCACGCCCATGATGAGCGGCCCGAGACGCTCCGCTGGCCGCTCATCGGATCTGGTACCCGACGCCGGCCACGGTCTCGATCACCGGCGGGTCGCCGAGCTTGCGGCGCAGCGTCATCACCGTCACCCGCAGCACGTTGGTGAACGGGTCGATGTGCTCGTCCCAGGCGCGTTCGAGGAGCTGCTCGGCGCTGAGCACGGCGCCGCCGGCCCGCAGCAGCTCCTCCAGGACCGCGAACTCCTTGCGGGTCAGCGTCACGTAACGCCCGGCGCGGAACACCTCCCGCCGGTTGGGGTCCAGGCGCAGGTCGCCGCGCTCCAGCACCGGCGGGGTCGCCGCCCTGGCCCGCCGGCCGAGCGCCCGGACCCGCGCGACCAGCTCGGCGAACGCGAACGGCTTGCCGAGGTAGTCGTCGGCGCCGAGCGACAGCCCCTCGACCCGGTCGAGGACCGCGGAGGCGGCTGTCAGCATCAGGATCCGGGTCTCCGGCAGCTCGGCGCTCACCCACCGGCAGACGTCGTCGCCGCCGACCGACGGCAGATCCCGGTCGAGGACCAGCACGTCGTACTCGTTGACCCCGAGCCGCTCCAGCGCGCCGTCGCCGTCGTAGGCGACGTCGACCGCGAACGACTCCCGGCGCAGCCCTTCGGCGACCGCGTCGGCCAGCAGCTGCTCGTCCTCGACCACCAGTACCCGCACGCGATCCATGGTGCCCGCCCGCCGCGTAAGCCCGGGATAAGCCCGCAGGCTCACGGCCCGTTTATCGGCGGAGGCGTCTGCTGCCCGCATGAGACGAATCCTGCTGACGACGGTGCTGCTGCTGGCCGCCTGCTCGTCCACGACCGGCCCGTCCGTGGCCACGGCGGGTGGCGGCGCCGCCGCGTCCGCGTCGCCGTCCATCAGCCAGGCCGAGGCCAACCGGCAGTTCGCGCAGTGCATGCGCGAGCACGGCGTCGAGGTGCCCGACCCGGGCCCCGACGGCAAGCTGGAGTTCGGCCCCGGCGTGGACCGGGACAAGGTCGCCGAGGCGATGCCGGCCTGCCAGCGGCTGCTGCCCAACGGCGGCACCCTGAGCAACCTCACCCCCGAGCAGCTCGAGCAGGCCCGCCAGTTCGCCAGGTGCATGCGCGAGCACGGCATCGACATGCCGGACCCCGACCCCGCGACGGGCGTCGGCGACATGGTCAAGCTCGTCGGCAAGCCCGGCTTCCAGGAGGCGGCGAACGCGTGCAAGGGGGTCGTGGGCCGGTGAGGCGCACCCTGCTGATCGCCCTGCCGGTCCTCGCGCTCGCCGGCGCCGGCGGGTGGGTGCTGCTCGACCGCGACCCGGCGCCGGCCGCGGACCGGCCCCCGGTGGCCACGACGAAGATCACCCGCGGGACGCTCACCGAGACCGAGGACGTCGACGGGACCCTCGACTTCGGCCCCGCGACCACCGTGACCGGCCGGCTGCCCGGGATGGTCACCAGCCTGCCCGCCGAGGGGGCCACCGTCGAGCGCGGCCAGCCGCTGCTGCACGTCGACGGCCTGCCGGTGCTGCTCATGTACGACGCGGCGCCGCTGCACCGGTCGCTCCGCGCGGGCGACTCGGGCGCGGACGTCGCGGCGTTCGAGCGCAACCTCTCGGCGCTCGGCTTCACGGGGTTCACGGCCGACGACTCGTTCACGTCCTCGACGGCGTCGGCGGTGCGGGACTGGCAGGAGCGGCTCGGCCTGCCGGAGACCGGCGTCGTCGAGCTGGGCCGGGTCGTCATGGCGCCCGGGCCGGTCCGGGTCGGCGCCGTCAAGGCCCACCTCGGCGACAACGCCACCGGCCCCCTGCTGGAGTGGACCGGGCGGACCCGGCAGGTCACGGTCAGGCTCGACGTCACCAAGCAACGGCTCGCCTCGGTCGGCGACCAGGCCACCGTGAAGCTGCCCGACGGCGCCACCGTGCCGGGGACCATCACCGCGGTCGGCGCCGTCGCCACGGTACAGCCGGGGCCGCCGTCGACCGTGACCGTCGACGTGACCGTGACGCTGCCGACCCAGGACGCCCTCGGCGCCTACTCGTCGGCGCCCGTCGACGTCACGCTGGTCTCGCAGCGGCGCGACGGCGTGCTCATCGTGCCGGTCGGGGCGCTGGTCGCGCTCGCCGAGGGCGGCTACGGGCTGCAGCTCGTCGACGGCCCCGCGATGCGCACGGTCGCCGTCACCACCGGGCTGTTCGCCGCGGGCCGGGTCGAGGTCTCGGGCCCCGACGTCCGCGAGGGGCTCACCGTCGGGACCGCCGGATGATCCGCCTGGAGGACGTGCGGAAGTCGTACACCGGCGGCATCACGGCACTGGACGGCGTGTCGCTGTCGGTCGAGGCCGGCGAGATGCTCGCGATCGTGGGCCCCTCCGGCTCCGGGAAGTCGACGATGCTCAACCTCATCGGGACGCTGGACCGGCCCACCAGCGGCTCGGTCGCGATCGACGGCCTCGACGTCGGGACGCTCCCCGACGACCGGCTGTCCCGGCTGCGGGCGACGACGATCGGCTTCGTCTTCCAGCAGTTCCACCTGGCGGCCGGCGTGCGCGCGGTCGACAACGTCGCCGACGGGCTGCTCTACGCGGGGGTGCGGCTCGCCGACCGGCGGCGGCTCGCCCTGGCGGCGCTGGACCGGGTCGGGCTCGGGCACCGGGCCACGCACCGGCCGCACGAGCTGTCCGGGGGCGAGCGGCAGCGGGTGGCGGTCGCCCGGGCCGTCGTGGGCTCGCCGGCGCTGCTGCTCGCCGACGAGCCGACCGGCAACCTCGACACCGCGGCGGGTGCCGGCGTGCTGTCGGTGCTGCGCGACCTGCACGCCACCGGGACGACCGTCGTGGTGATCACGCACGACCTGGACATCGCGGCCGCCCTGCCCCGCCGGGTGCGGATGCGCGACGGGAGGATCCTGTGAGGCTCTCGTTTCTGGACGTCGTGCGCGTGGGCACGGCCGGGCTGCGGACGCGGCCGCTGCGGGTGGTGCTGTCGGCGCTGGGCGTCGCGATCGGGATCGCGGCGATGGTGGCCGTCGTGGGGATCTCCACATCGAGCCGGGCGTCGCTCGACCGGTCGCTGGACGCCCTGGGCACCAACCTCCTGACCGTCGGCCCCGGGAAGTCGTTCTTCGGCGAGGACTCGCACCTGCCGTCGGCGGCGCCGGCGATGGTGTCCCGGATCGGGCCGGTGACCTCGGTGTCCTCGACCGGCCGGGTCGCGTCCGCGCGGGTGTACCGCACGGACCGCATCCCCGCCTCGTCGACGGGCGGCATCGCCGTCCTGGCGGCGTCACCGTCGCTGCTGCCCACCGTGGGCGCCACGGTTTCGTCGGGCTCGTGGCTCGGCTCCGGCGCCGCGCCCGTGGTGGTGCTGGGCTCGCGGGCGGCGTTCCTGCTCGGCGTCACCTCCCCTGGGCTGCGCGTGTGGCTGGGAGATCGGTGGTTCACCGTCGTTGGGGTGTTGTCGCCGGTACCGCTGGCGCCCGCACTGGACACGGCGGCGCTCATCAGCTGGGCGGCCGCCGACCAGCTCGACTTCGACGGCTACCCGACGACGATCTACGCCCGCACCCGCCCGGACGCCGTGACCGCGGTGGCGTCGGTCCTCGCCGCCGCCGCGAACCCTTCGGCCCCTAACGAGGTGCAGGTCTCCCGCCCGTCGGACGCCCTGGCCGCCCGCTCCGCCGTGGACCGGGCGTTCACCGGGCTGCTGCTCGGCCTCGGCGCGGTGGCGCTGCTGGTCGGCGGGGTCGGCGTCGCCAACACGATGGTCATCTCCGTGCTGGAGCGCCGCGCCGAGATCGGCCTGCGCCGGGCCCTGGGCGCCCGGCGGGCCCAGATCCGGCTGCAGTTCCTCACCGAGTCGCTGCTGCTGTCGCTGCTCGGCGGCCTCGGCGGCGCGCTGCTCGGCGCCGCCGTGACCGTCGTCTACGCGCTGCTGCGGTCCTGGCCTCCGGTGGTCCCGCTGTGGGCGGTGGGCTCTTCGCTGGTCGCCACGCTGGTCGTCGGCGTGCTGGCCGGGCTGGCGCCCGCGGTGCGGGCCGCCCGGCTCTCGCCCACGCTCGCTCTGGTGTCGGCTACTTGACGATCGCCTCGAGGGCGATCTCGACCATCTGGCTGAACGTCTGCTCCCGCTCCTGCGCGGAGGTCCGCTCGCCCGTCTTGATGTGGTCGCTGACCGTCAGCAGCGTCAGCGCCTTCGCCTGGAACCGCGCGGCGATCGTGTACAGCGCCGCCGACTCCATCTCGACGGCGAGCACACCGTAGTCGGCGAGCTTGTCGTACAGGTCGGGCCGGTCCGTGTAGAACGCGTCCGCGGCCAGGATCGGCCCGACCCGCATGGTGATGCCCTTGGCATCGGCCACGTCGACCGCCGCGCGCAGCAGCCCGAAGTCCGCGACCGGCGCGTAGTCGATCAGCCCGTCGAACCTGGCCCGGTTCATGTTCGAGTCGGTGCTCGACCCGATCGCCGCCACCACGTCCCGCAACTGCAGCGACTCGACCAGCGCCCCGCAGCTCCCGACCCTGACCAGCGACTTCACCCCGTAGTCGTTGATCAGCTCATGCGCGTAGATGCTGGCCGACGGCATCCCCATCCCGGACCCCTGAACGCTGACCCGCGTCCCCCGGAACGTCCCCGTGTACCCGAACATGTTCCGCACCGTCGAGTAACACGACGCCCCCTCCAGGAACGTCTCGGCGATCCACTTGGCCCGCAGGGGGTCCCCCGGCATCAGGACAAGTTCGGCGATCTCGCCCGGCTCAGCGCCAATGTGCGTGCTCATGCCCCCGATCCTGCCAAACGGCCATCCCCCGCGCGGACGCGGATGGGCATCCGGTAGCCTTCTCGGCGGTGGCGTGTCCGAGTGGCCTAAGGAGCACGCCTCGAAAGCGTGTGTGGGTTTACGCCCACCCGGGGTTCGAATCCCCGCGCCACCGCCCTTGGCCAGCACGAACGCCCGGCGACTCTGAGTGAGTCGCCGGGCGATTTTGCGTGTGGTCTCAGTTTTGGTCTCAGTTGGCCGAAACCGGCACTCCGGCGGCACCCTCGTCGGGCGGGTTGTCGTCCTCCGTGGGGGGCCGCCAGAGGAGCCCGCCGACGCGCTTCGCCACGTCTCGCCGCACCTGCCCCGTGATGTGCTGGTAGCGCTTCGCCATGGCGGAGTTGGACCAGCCCATGATGCCCATCACCGCCCGCTCGGCGACTTCGAGGATCAGCAGCACGGTAGCCGCCGTGTGCCGGGCGTCGTGCAACCGGCCGTCCCGCAGCCCTGCGGCCTTGAGGAGCCGCTTCCATTCGTCGTAGTCCGTGCGGGGGTTCAGCGGTCCGCCGGTCGGGGTGGCGAACACCCACCCGTCATCGGTCCACAACTGCGCGGCCTTGCGCCGGTCGGCGGCCTGGTCGATCTCATGCTGCCGCAACAGCGAGACGAGCTGATCCGGCAGGCCGATGCGGCGGCGGCCGGCACGCGATTTGGTGTCGGCCGCCTCGGCGCGGACCGGTTGGCGTTGCGGGCAATAGCCGCCGAACTTCCGGCCGCATGGCTCGATGCATCCGTGTCGCCAGCGCGGCCTGAGTCGAGAGCGACGAACAATCAGCGTTCCGGTCGTCAGGTCGACATCGGCCCATTTCAAGCCGAGCGCTTCCCCCTGGCGCAAGCCCAGGGCGAGCGCGATTGCCCACCGAACACCGTTGCGTGGCAATTCGGCCGCCGCCATGAGGAGCCGTTGCACTTCCTCAACCGAATACGGCTCGATCTCCTCATCATCGAGTCTCGGCGCCTTGGCAAGGCTTGCCGGATTGCGGCCGATATGGCCACGGCGCATCGCCTCGTTGAGCGCCGCGCGTAGGGTGCGGAACGCCTGGTGCGCGGTTGCGGGCTTGCTGCCGTTCTTCTGCATATTGCGGGTCATTTTCTCGATGTGCTCGGGCGTGAGCTTCTCCAGCCGGTGAGCACCGAGGCCCGGAATCAGGTGTACTCGAACGGCGACCCGGTAGCCGGAAGCCGTGTTTTCGCGGACGTTCGGCGGCGTGGCGATGTTCTCCAGCCAATGGGTAAGCCACTTCGCCACAGTCCAGCTCTCACCCGCCTTCCGCAGTGTGCCGTTATCGCGCTCTTTTTCCAGACGCTTGACCTTCGTCTTAACGAGGGCCTCGGTTTTCCCCCTCACGTGACGGCGGTCTGGTGTCCCGTCGTCCTTGATGCCGACCGTCACCCGGCCGTGCCAATACCCGTCGGCGCCTTGATAGATCGATGATTCGCCGTTGGCCCTACGTTTCGCCATTCTCTACCTCTCTCCTAAGCGGCGGCCGGTAGTTGGGTGCGCTGCTGACGCAGACGGTTGATGTATTCGGTGAGACATTCAGCGGGAATCCGTCGAAGGCGGCCGATGGTGACGGACTCGATTTCGCCGCTAGATACCAACGCGTATGCGAGTGTTCGACCGATACCGAGCCGCTGCGCGGCCTGCTCAACGGTCAACACCAGCGGCATGGCGTCCTGGTGTTGCATGGGCGTCTCCTCGTGCGGCGTTGCGTTCGGAATCGAGGTCGTCATCGGTCACGTCCGGCGGACGAGATGGCCCGCGCGCCGGGCCGTGGGGTCGCAGGGCAGCCGCGCGAGCGCAGGGGGTTGGGCAAGTACCGGCGGGAGCGCATCGCCGGGAGAACGGCGCACAGGGGCCGCTGTGCGGGCCATGGGGCCAAGATCTTACTCATGTCGATGTCTTCCTAAGCGTCAGTCGGTCTGAGGGGCTCTGAGGGGCTCGCTGGACACGCCCGGCGGGGGCGCCTTGTCGGAAGAGGGGCCGGGGGCGGTGACACGGTGACAGTGGCGCCCCGGCAGGCGCGTTTGAGCTGGTCACGACCGTTTTGGTGCTGTCACCGCCCGCTGGTGACAGGTGGTGACAGCGGTGACAGAACGGGTGGCCTGTCACCGCTGTCACCGGTTGTCACCGCGACCCGGTGACAGCCTCGGACGTGTCTTCACCTGCGGAAACGTCGTCGCCGAGGGCGTCTGTCACCGTGTCACCGCTTCCCGCCCCGTCTGGCGGGGCGGCGGCGTACTCGGCGGCGCGCGGGTGCAGTTCGTAGCCCGCGTCCGTGGCGCGGACCCAGCCGTGTGCGGCGAGGGTGTCGAGGACGGCGCCGACGTGCGCGGCCGTGGGAACGTGCCGTTGCACGCGGCGGTGGAGCTCGCGCCGGGTGAAGGTGAACATCTCCCGGTCGATGAGCGTTGCGAGCACCGACCGGGCCTTATCGATCGCCGGGTCTCCACCGATGACGTGCTGCGCGGCCTGGTAGTGCGCGATGAAGAACGCCGTCAGTCGGACCGCGTCGGCCATCCGGTCGGCGTCGATCGGCTGGCGCCACCCGTCGGTGGGGTGGTGCGCGACGTGTAGCAGCCCGGCCAGGCGGAGCATGGCGCCGGACAGCTTGTTGGCCCACTCCCGGATGTCGCGCAGCGACCCGCCGGGCCGTAGCTGCCGCTCGATGCGGTTGGTTGCCTCGGATCGGACCTTCTTGGCGTCGTCGGTGAGGGTGACCACGGCCGGGTCTTCCCACTCGGCGAACGTGGCGGCCAGGTCGTGCACCTGGCGGGCGTAGTGCTCGCCGGTGTGCTCGGGCAGCGGGGCGGCGTCGTCGTTGCGGTACCCGGCGAGGCTGCGCGGCAGCGCGAACAGGAACCGGGCGACGACGCCCCGCCCGGCCAGGTCACCGTTGGCGCCGAACTTGCGCAGTACGGAGGGCTGCGCCATGACGCCCACGGTGAGTGCCGGCCGCAGGATGTACTCCCCTTCCCGACCCATGCGGTCCACGAGCATCGGTGTGCCAGCGTGGCCCTTGAGGAACGGGTCGAGGTTGGGGTTGCCGGAGTAGCGCCCGGCGAGGGTGTCGAAGATGCCGCCCTCGTCGGAGATGAGCGCCATCCGGCCGCCGTTGGCCGCCATCAGCCCGGTGAGCTTCTCCGGCAGCACGTCATCGGCGATGAGCCGAGGCAGCGACGGCACGGTGATGGCCTCGGCGGCCAGGGCGGCGGCGACCGCCTCGGCCTTGGCGTCGTCGCGCTTGGCGGCGTCAGCCTTCGCGGCAGTGGCCTTGGCCTGCTCTGCCGCGCGGCTGGCCACGTCCTTGAGGGTCGCGGCTTCCTCGATGCGCGGCCGGGCACGCTCGGCGAGGGTCTGTTGCGCGGCGAACAGCGGCCGGGTCAGCGCTCCATGCACGGGGCTCTTCCGCTCGCCGGGTTCGGCGATGACCGCGACGAACACGTTGACCGGCTCCCGCCAGCCGGGTTTGGCCTCCACGTCGAGGCGCCCGCCCGCGCACGCGGAGAGCACGGCCAGGGCGACGGTTCCCGCCATCGCGGTGTCGGTCTGGGTGAACTCCGCGACGCCGGACACCATGTCGGCCAGCCATCCGGGGTAGACGTCGACCGGGAACGGCGGCGGCGCGGCCCGCCCGCCGAGGGGGACGGGCACGTCCCACAGCGCGGTCGGGGTGGCCGGTGGCCGGTCGTCGGTGATGAGGTGCAGGTGCGGCGCGTGCACGGGGTCACCTCCCTTCGGTGATGAGTCGGCCGACGTGTTCGGCGACGGCGGGGACGACGGCGTTGCCGAGGGCTGCAAGTCGGTCCACCCGGGCGGGAACCCCATCAGCCACTCGACCCACGCGGGGTTCGGCCGGCCACCGATCACGTCGGGGAGGTTGAGGCCGTTCTTGCGGTACTGGCGTCGGCGGGCGATCGTCTCGGGTTTCAAGGCACCGCGGCGGGCGTCCGCGTTCTTGGGCGTGGGCCAGGACGAACAGTCGGGTTCGTGTGTGTGGGGCGCCCATTGCGCAAGCTCGGACAACGCCGGCGCGGGCGGTGTAGTTGAGCCGTTGCAGGTCGGCGAGGACGGCGGCGAGGCCGCGGGTTCGGTGGCCGAGGACGTTCTCCCCGATGACGTACCGAGGGCGTAGGTCGGCGATGACGTCGGCCATGGCCGGCCAGAGCCAGCGCGGGTCGTCGGCGCCGCGCCGCTCGCCGAGCAGGGACTCTCCCTGGCAGGGGTAGCCGCCGGCGACGACGTCCACGCGGGGGCGGGGCTGGGAGCGCCACCAGGCGATGGCGGTGCGGACGTCGTCATGGCTGGGAACCTCCGGCCAGTGCTTGTGCAGGACGGCGCGGCAGTACGGGTTGATCTCGACGTGGCCGACGATGCGCATCCCGGCGCGTTGCAGGCCGAGGGACAGCCCGCCGATCCCGGCGAACAGTTCAAGGACGTTGAGCGGCTCGACCACCGCTGGCGCGGTCACGCGGCGCTCCGCTGGAGCGTCACGGGCACCCGCTCGGCGCGGAAGCCGCCCTTGATGGCCTCGCGGATCTCCCGGTCGGTCTGGCCGTGCTCGCGGCCGGTCGCGGTGAGCGCGGCGACCGCGTCGGCCTGGTCGATGGCGCTGGCGGCGACCATGCGGGCGACGCCTCGGGCGGCGCCATACATGGCGCGCCGGTGACCGCCTTTCGATGCGCGGCCGACGGCGCCGAGGATCGACGCCAGCAGCGCGTCAGGGGATGAGATGGCCCCCGCGCGGCGCATCGGGGTCGGGCCGGTGGGAGCGGCTACGGGGAGCGTCTCAGCGGGCCTGCACGCCTCGATCAGCGCGGGGGCCATCTCAACCACCGGGTGACCGCCAGCCCAGCGGTACGGCCGCCCCGTGCCGGGGTGGACCGATGGTGGGGCGACGACGTAGCCGCCATCGGCTTTGATGTCCACGCCGGGGTGACCGGCCAGCTCGGCGGCGAGGCGCCCGCCGGGGTGGCGGTAGTACAGGTGCCATCCCCCACCACCGGTCACCACGCACGCGGTGCGGAGCATCAGGTCGTAGTCGATGGCGCCGCCGTTGCGCGGGTCGATGTCGACCACGGCCAGGTCGGCGACGACGCCGGTGCGGATGGCGAGCATGCCGCGCGGGTGCGCGGCGACCATCGCGGCGACACGCTCGGCGTCGGTGGTCGCGGCGTAGAACCCATGGCAGGTCAGGCATTCGCACGCGGCCGGGTCGTGCTCGGCGTCGGCATCTTTGCAGGCGTCGCAGTTGGCCAGGGGGCGCTTGGTACGGCCGAGCAGGAAGACCGGCCAGCCGCGCTCCGCGTAGCGGATCGCGTTGCGCAGCAACGCTTGTGAGTCAGGACGAAGTGCCATTGTCGGCTTCTCCTCCGGCTTGGTTCGAGGTGGAGGGGCGTTGCGGGCCTTGCAGGCGTCGCAGTCGCGTTGGTCGAGGCGGATCGCGTCGCCGCTGAGGGTGTCCTCGGCGGCGACGCGTCGGCCGCAGATGTGCGGATACGGCTCAGTCATCAGCACGTCACGGCCGAGGGCCTTACTCGCGGCGATCCACCGGCCATGTGCAGCGGTGGTCATCGGTCATCACGCGGCCGGGTGCGCGCTGGCGCGGGTGGCGCGGTTGATGACCACGTCCAGGTCGCGGGCGAGGCCGAGCAGTTGCGCACGGGCGACCGGCTCGGCGTCGGCCAGAGCGACGGTCAGCGTCACCTCGGCGTGTTCTCGGCCGTCCCGGCCGCGCACGCGGGTGAGCAGTGCGCGGCCGAGGCCGGGGACGTCGACGGTGAGGGGGTCGGCGCGGTGCTCGCCGAGGTTGCAGCGGTGCCCGCCCGCGCACCAGTCGGGGTGCCGTCGCGCGGCGCGGGCGGCGCGGCGGTGGGCGAGGATGCTCACCGGTTCGCGCCGCCGCGCTGGACGGCGGCGAGGTAGTTGTACACGCGGCGGCCGATGCGCAGCCGCAGCCCGGCGCCTCGGCATGACCGGCACGGCTGGTAACGGTGGGTGATGAACGTCTGGTGGATGCCGGCGCCCTTGCAGCGGCTGCAGCGGCCGAACGGCCGCACCCAGCAGGCGATGGCGTAGAAGCTGACGGCGGCGAAGGTAACGAGCATGACCGGTGTCACGGAAGGCTCCCTGAGGGGTTCTCGGGCCTGTTTTTGGGTGTGCGGTTACCGCCCACCTGCGGAATGTCTGCGCAGGCAGGTGGCGGGATTGGGAGGTAACGGCAGCGGTAACGGGGGCGTTACCGCTGCCGGTGCCGTTACCTTCGGCGTTACCCCTCGGTCGGGGCGGCGGCGCGGGCCGTGAGAAGGTCTCGGAGGGCGTCGAGGCGGTAGCCCTTCAACGCGGTGCCGGAGATCTTCACGGTGACGCTCTGTACACCGGCAGCGCGGGCCAGTTCGGACAGCGCGTCGGCGGTCAGCCCCGGGTAGGCGTTCGGCCACCGCTCGACCAGCGCCGCCGCTGCCGGCGCCCAGTGCTGCCCGTTGGGGGCGGAGACGTCGGCCAGGTCGGCGAGCAGGTCCCGCGCGGTGGGCAGGTCTTCGCTGCCACCGACCGGCGCGCCGCCTCGGATGGCGACCGCGCGGGCCACGATCTCCGCCGCGACCTCTGGCGTCGGGTACTGCGACCGGACGGCGGTCGGGGCGGCGAGGCCGGTCATGCAGCCCCATCCGGCGTCAATCACCGGGCGGTACACGGTGCCGGTGATCCCGCGCTTGTAGGCGCCGGTCCCGAGGACCATGTCGTTCTCCACCTGCCCAGCCACCGACAGGCACCACCGGTTCGTGACGCACCGGACGATGTTCGGCGGCAGGCTCGTGCGGTCGGGGATCTGGGTTGCGAGGATGACGATGATGTTCAGCGCCCGTGCCCGCTTGATCAGCCGTTCGGCGGCGTCGGCGGCCTCGGCGGAAGCGCCGAACAGCTCGTGCGCCTCGTCGATGACGATGACGACCGGGTGCAGGCCAGAGCCCTTCTTGCGCGCCAACTCGGGGGTGACCTTGCCCTCGGGCGCCTCGCCGCGCTGCTTCGCGGCCAGGACGCGCTTGCCGCGCCGTTCGGCCTCGGCGAGCGCCCACATGATGATCGCGGCGCCCTCGGTGTAGGCCTTGTCATCGACGCCGACGACGTAGGTCGAGCAGATCGGGGCGAGGTCGATGAAGTCGCCGGTGCCCTTGAACTCTGCGATCTTGAACTCCACGGTGGGGTCCTGCGACGCCATCAGCACCAGCGACCGCGCCGCGTAGGACTTGCCGGAGCCCGGCTGACCGGCGATGACGAACGACCGAGCGAACAGGCTGGTCTTGACCGGCTGCTGACGCTCGTTGCTGCCGAACTCGTGCTCCTCGAACACGCTCGTGCGGGCGTTCGGCGCGGCGATCGACCACTTCGGCTGCCCCATCTTGGACGCGGGCTGGTAGCCCACCCACAGGTCGAGCTGCCCGGCGTGCTCCGGCCCGGCGGACGGCCACACCTGGTCGACCGGCAGCCGCAACGCGGAAGACAAGCCGCCGCGCCGCTCCAGCACCTTGACCACCTCCAGGCCCTGGGGCAGGTTCACCCGCGCCAGCCACCCCGGGCCGTCACGGTGCACGCCCGGGTGGACGAACTCCACGCTGCCGACGTCGTTCATGCCCTTCAGCGCGAGCGACACCAGGGCGTTGCGGACCATGTCGGCGGTCAGCTTGGTGAACCGCGGGGCGTTGGACACCCGGTCAGTGATCGGCTTGTCCGCCGGGCGGCCGACCCGCGCCAGCAGCACCACGGCGCCCGCCATGGTGGCGTACCAGCCGAGGGTGGGCACGGTGCCGCTGGCGTGCACGACGGCCAGGGACACCGTGAGGCCGATCGTGGAGGGGATGACCAGCCACCAGCGGGCGCGGGACTGCTTGCTGCGGGTGCGGTCGAGCGCCTGCCAGGTGTGCGGGTCGTTGCTGTTCGCGGCCTGCTGGCGTAGATGCCAGTTGCCCTCTTCCGCGCTGGCCCAGTGGATCACCTTGCCGACCAGGCGCCCGGCGCCGATCGGCGCGTACCAGGCGGTCTTGGCGGCGTACTTCGGGGACCGGACGAGGTGGAACAGCGCCCAGTAGCGCAGGTTCTCGCGGAGCGCGGCGAACGTCGCGCGGCGGGTGTCGGCGCTCTGTAGCCATTGGGGGACGATCGGCGCCCGCCCGCGCGAGTTCGTGGCGGTGAGGTCGCCCCAGGACAGGCCCGGGGCGACGTCGACCGCGTCGACCGGGTCGCCGACGTCGGCGGCCTGCTCGGTATAGGTCTCGGCGTCACCCTCGGGCGCGCCGTCCTGGTCGGTGTCGGGCTTGCGGGGCTTGACGACGTACAGGCGCGGCGGCTGCTCCTCGGCGGGGCCACCGAAACGCGGGTCGGCGTCGAACGTGTCGCTGCTCATCGGTTCCGTCCTTCGAGGTCTTCGGCGGTGGCGACCAGGCGCTGAGCAACGGCCGGCAGAAGCCGCGCACGCGGCATCGTCGGCTCGGTCAGCTCCCGGTCGATGAACTCAGCGCAGCCACGCACCGCGCCGAGGGCGTTGCTGAGCAGCGCGCGCAGGACCGCGATGCGCTGCTCCAGCACGGCGACGACGCCGCGCAGCCGGGCGATCTCCGCGTGCAGCGCCGGGCACTGCCCGCACTGGCCGCTCACCACGCCAGCTCGGGGTAGGCGCCGCCGTCGAAGTCGGTGATGAACGCGACCACCGGGCCGGGCAGGTCGACATAGATGCCGTAGTTGTGCGGCGCGTTCCAGAGCCCGGCGTCGTCGGTGCCGATCTCCACGTCGTTGGCGTCGAGGTCGGGAACCGTGTTGATGAGGTAGCGGGCGATCGGGCAGCACGCCGGGGACGCGGTGCGGCCGGTGTAGTCGTTGGCGAGCAGGACGGCGGCGATCGCGTCGGCGGTGTCGCCGAGGGCGGTCAGCGCCTCCATGACGCCGTCGTGCGTCGCGGGGTACACCGGGGGGTCCGGGGGTAGCCCGAGGGCGGCACGGGCGTCGGCGGGGGTGCCAACGCTGGTCGGGGTTGTCATGCTGGAGGTCTCCTGACTCCTTGTGGAGGGATGGGGACCGGTGCGCGGCCGAGGTTCCTAGGCCTGTGTGGGCCGCGCACCGGGCGGGGGATCTAACCGGCCAGGGCGGCGAGGAACGCCATCACGCCCCGCGCGACGGTCGTCACCGCGTGGGCGGAACCGGTCGGGTTGGTGATGACGAAGTAGCCGGCCACCAGGGCCAGACCGACGCTCATTGCTTTGTTCTTGAACGATCCGGGCACGTTGTCTCTCCTTAGTGGACGGTGCTGGTCGAGGGGTCGGAGGGGTGGGGACCGGTGCGCCGCCGAGGTTCCTAGGCCTGTGTGGGCCGCGCACCGGGCGGAGCTACTTCTTCGGCCTGGCGGCCTGGCAGGGTGTGCCGTGGGGGTTGCGGGCGCCGCAGGTCGGACAGCGGGGCGTGGTGTCGGCGGGCATGTCGTGGCTCCGTTCAGGCGTCGCGGTTGGCGTGGATGAGGTGGGCGAGCGCGGCGCCCATGCCGAGGACGGCGACGGGCAGGCAGGCGACGGCGGTGGTGATCCACCACGGGGCGGCGGTGACGCCGGCGGCGCTGAGCAGGTGGTACGCGACCTGTCCGGCGCACCCGAAGATGAGCGACCCGATGGCGGACCAGCGGGCGAACCGGCGCACCGACGCGCCGTAGGCGTCGGACAGCCACACGGCCAGGGCGTACGCCGCGTAGGCCTCCACGCCGATCGGGAGGGTGATCGCCGTGTTGATCGAGAACGAGTCGGCGATGCCGGGGAGCGGGTGGATGACGCCGAACCCGGTGAGTTCGCCGAGGCCGACCCAGCCGGACCAGATGGCCACGAACGCGGGCAGGGCCAGGACCCAGACGGGCCAGGAGCGCGGCTTGCGCTGGGCGGGCGCCTCGGTGGGCGGGGCGGGCGGCGCGGTGATGTTGGTGCCCGGGTGTCCGTCACCCGTGGCCTGCGGCGGCGCCTCGATCGCCTCGGCGACCGGCTCGACGTCGACCGGCGCGGCAGGCGCGGGGTTGTCGGTGTCCGGCTCCAGGTCCGGCACCACGTGCAGGGCACGCGGCGCGGGCACCTCGGCGGCCGGGGCGGGGACGTCGGCGCGCTCGTCGGTGAGGGCGTCGCGGACGGCGTTGGCCTTCGGGGCGCCGATGCGGAACTCCTTCATCAGCGCGTTGCGGGAGGGGACCTCGCCGAGCCGGTCGGCGAGGTCGCGGGCCTGCGGCATGAGCGCCTCGATCGGGGCGGGGTAGGCGCTGGAGGCGGTTGCGGTGGTCACGGGTTCTCCTCGGGGTAGGCGCAGGTGAGGCACTCGCCGAGCGAGCGCGGGATGTAGTACGGCCGCACCGTGCGGCAGGTCGAGCAGGTCCGGCGCGCCAGCAGCGCCCGGCCGACCGCGCGTCGCTGCGCGGGGGTCGCGGGACGGTGCGGTTTGGCCAGGTCGAGCCGGTAGAGGTATGCGACGCGTTCGCCGCCGACGCCCCGCCAGAGGATTTGGCCGGCCACCGGCTGACCGCCGGGGCGTAGGCCGCTGGCGCGGAGTTGGCGGCGGGTGGCGTAGGTGTCCGGCGCGCCCTTCCACCACCAGGTCGGCAGGCCGTACCGGTCGCCGGTCGGATCGTGGTATCGAGCGCGGATGCGGGTCACGGCCAGGCCCTCACGCTGCCCGGTGGGCGGCGTTGACGCGGCGCGTGTAGTAGCGCAGCGCCTCACTGACCACCGCGTCACGCGCCCGGTGCAGCCGCCGGGCGGTCACCTCATCGATCGGCCGCCGCGCGTCGAGGATGACGAGCTGCACGTCCAGCAGCTCAATCTCCGCCTCGATCAGCGGCCACTCGTCTTCGATCGCGGCCAGGTCGGCGGCGGTCGGCTCGTCCGTCGAATCACGGTCGTAGATCACGATTTCTCCTGTGAGATCAGGATGGCCACCCGTCCGAGGTGACCCGGCGGGCGGAAAGCGTTGTGTGGAGCCCGTTTCAGCACAGGCTGGCGTTCATGCAAGGGCCAGAAGCCTTGCGCGGCAACCTTTTCCGGTATCCCGAGGGAGGCGCGGCCCAATTCAGTTCTCAATAAACCCGCACATACGGCGATTCGCAGGCGCGCAGCGACAAGCCGCCATTCCCACGAACTCCGTCTTGCCTGTCGTTCCTGGCTAGCCAGGTTCGATGAACTGACGATAGGGCAGCCTGGCTAGTCAGGTCAAGACTCCTGCTCGAAACTTCCCGCGCTTGGCTAGTCAGCGGTATCGTGCAGTCGTGACCGCGAATCTTGACTTCCTCGGCGACCTTGACCCCGACGACCCTCGACAGGCATCGCAGCAGATCGCGAACATGCTCCGGGCCGCGATCCTGACCAGGAAGCTCGCCCCAGGCGACAAGCTGCCATCGCAACCGGAGTTGGCCAGCAGGTACGGCGTTGCGCGAGAGACCGTCAAGCGTGCGCTGGAAACGCTGCGCAGCGAACGCCTCATCGTCAGCCGTCAAGGCAGCGGCGCGTTCGTCCGCGCTCAGACTCAGCGACCGGTGGAACTCCGTCCACTGATTGAGGCGGCTTTCGAGCATGCACACGTCGCGATCGACTTTGCGGGGTTTTCCGGCGAGACGCTGCGGGACGCGTTAGCCGAGGCGCTCGACATGGTGCGTGCAGGTCGCAGCGCTCCCGAAACCATCGCCATCCGCGTCATGCTCTCGGACATGTCGGTACCGATGGCTCTGCCGGCACTGGCCGAGACCGGCGCGGATGACGCAGCGGTGCGACGGCGTGCCGATCGCATCACCCGCCGATCAGCCGACGGCATCATCGACCAGGTCCACGAACTGGCGGACCTCGGCCTCGTGAAGTCGGCAACCGTTCAGGTACGCGTGCATGGCCTCGCGCCGACGTTCAAGCTCTACATGCTCAACAACCGTGAGGCGTTCTTCGGCTTCTACCCGGCAGTGCGCCGTGACGTCACCATCGGTGGCGAGCAGGTCGAGATCTTCGACCTTATGGGCCGTGACGCCACCCTGTTCCACTACGCGGTGGACGACGATGAAGCGTCTCACGGAACGCAGTTTGTCGAGTCGTCGCGCCTGTGGTTTGACTCGGTGTGGAACAGCGTCGCTCGTGAGTACCAGCAGTGAGCGCGGCAGGCCTGATCGGGCCTGGCCCGCTCTTGCTTGATTTCGACGGGCCGATTTGCAGCATCTTCGCTGGCTACCCGGCTTCTCGCGTTGCGCAGGAGTTGGTGCAAGTGGTGCGTTCACTCGGCATCACGGTGCCGGACTCGGTGGCCAGCGAGCGCGATCCGCTGGAGGTCCTGCGCTGGTCGGGGTCACACGCTCCGACCGCCGTCAAGCAGGTCGATGATGCGTTGTGTGCCGCCGAGCTGCGGGCGGTCGAATTGGCCGCTCCGACGCCGTACGGCCATGAAGTCATCGTGGCGGCGCACCGTACTGGCGTTCAGGTCGCAGTGGTGAGCAACAACTCGGCTGCTGCGGTCGCGGCATACCTGGCGATGCAGCAACTCTCGGAGTGCGTGACGCCGATCGTTGGTCGACCGTACGCGGACCCTGCGGCGATGAAACCGCATCCTGGGCCGATTCTGGTTGCAGCCCGGTCCCTCGGCGTCACGCCGAGGGAATGTGTGCTGGTCGGTGACTCCCTGACCGACATCGAGAGTGCCCGTGCGGCGGGCGCCCGGGTGATCGGATACGCGAATCGGCCTTGGAAGGTGACCGCGTTTGTGGCTGCCGATGCTGTCATCACCTCGATGCAGGATGTGCTACTTACGTAGCGACAAGCACGGCTAGAACGTGTGTGTGCCTTAGTGCAGTGTGTTTAGCCCTCGATTCAAGGGGCAGCACCTCCGGGCGGGCCGGCGTAATTCGGTCACGGCCCTTCGCCTTCGCGGGGCCTTTGTGGCTCAACTCCGGGTTCTTCAATCTCGCCGGCTCCGCACTACGTCGGCTACGCGGAGTGCTGCCGAACTGACATCCTCGTGCTCCCATATTCGGACTACCGCCCATCCCGCGGCGGTCAGGCGCAGGTCGGTCTCTCGGTCTCGCTCCCGATTGCGGGTCACCTTGTCTGCCCAGTACGAGGCGTTGCTGACCGACGTCGTGTGATGGGCAGGGCAGCCGTGCCAGAAGCAGCCATCGACGAACACCGCCACTTTGGCGCGCGTGAAGACCAAATCGGCCGTTCGGCGGAACTCTGGCAACGGACGCGTGCAGACGCGGAAGCGCAGTCCGAACGCGTGTACGGCGGACCTGACGGCAAGCTCAGGCCGTGTATCGCGCGATCGGTTGCCTCGCATGCTTGCTCGCGTGCGCGATGACGACGCCCATGAGCGTGGGGTCTTGGGAGGCACCCCACAACGTTAGTGAAGTCGAGCGTAGGCCGCTAGGTGGAGGCGCCGCGGCCAAGATCGGTTGGTCAGGATGCTAGGCGTTCGTATCGGTAAACGGCCAGAAAAGCGTCTTTGTCTTCCTGAGAGAGGCCGGGTAGATCAAGTGAGGCGCCCGATTCGAGCGGAACTTGGCGTTCAAGGTGAAGCCGTTCCCGCTGCGTCAGCATTGGCACTCGAATTACTAGCGCATCCTTTCCGGTTCGAACGAAATCCAACTCGCCGAATCCGCACTGCTCTACCGACTTCTGCATTCCAGGGCCGACCACCACTCCGCCGAGAGTCTGCATTTTGCCGCCATCTGCGTAGCGTATGTTCAGAACTTGATGCCACTTGGCGGGCACGGGTCGATTGCGTAGGCCCTCCTCAATGGCGTCCGTCAGTATTGTCCGCTGGACGTCCGCAAGTCCCCAGATTGCAAGATTTTCGCCTGTTACGCCGCTAGGAATCCTGTCCTCTCCAACATTCTTCGCAAGCTTCTCCTTGCGCTTCGCTTCCACCGCCTCGGGATGCGCATTCAAAGTCACAAAGAGTGCACTTCCGGGCTGGAGCCTAGCGCACAACAGAGCTATATCCGTCTCTAATACGCTGCGTTCGAGTTCACACACGTAGTCGAGCCAGACTATGCTCAACGGAGCCCAGTCGACATAGATCAGTTGTTCAGAGGAAGACCCGGCGAGCACCTTCACTGTCTTAAAGGGGGCGTTAAACTCGTAGCGTTCGATTGCCCGGAAGTCCTTCTCAAGGGACGTCATATTGGTGATTCCGAGAGCGCGATGCATCAAGTCAAAGTCGATGAACTCAAGGCCGCCGAATCCGACGTATTGGTACTCGGGTAGCGGCGCGAAAACTGAGAGGCGTCGACATACATCGACAATCATGCCTCGCTGGACCGTCTTCGAAGGTCGGAACTTGTACTCTAGCTTCGCCATCAGTCGTCCTCGTCGATCTGGTGACGGTAGTAGTAGTCGAAGGTCCCCCTACCGACCTCAGCAGTGTTGGCTGCCCCTAGCGCGTTGGCTACCCGCTCGTATTTATCCCGGTCGACAGTGTATTGGACCTTTCGGACTGTCGCCGGCTGGCGAGCTCTCACCTGAGGAGGGGGAGTGGGGAATCGGAGTACAGGGGTTTGAGTTGTAATGCTTCTTAGCGGTACCGGTCGAGCCCCTTCCAGCGCTACCGTGATGGGCCGCTCCTGATCGGTCTCGGCATTCTGTCGTTCGTTCTTCACGCGATTGAGCACCGCGACCACGTTGGTCAAAGCGATTCTCATTTCGGGGGCGACCTTGCGCCAGACCCGACTGTCTTGGTCCACTCCGGTTTTAGTGGTGTTCCATGGCAGTAGCTCCGGGGCGGCCGACTCAAGGAACAGGTACCCCCGGAACCGCCTGTACTGCGGGTGGTAGGCGGGCGCGGCGGTTCCCCATCCGGTCAACGACGTGCGGTCTGCTGCGATGAGCAGGCGTTGATTGCAGAACACGTACCACCCGGCGTCGCTGTCAGAGCGGAACTGTTCGGCGTCGCCTTCGTCGACGTCGTTATCCCCTGCCCTCTCGCCGGGCACGATCCCGGCGTACAGCTTCACATTTACGGTCCCTTGCACGCCTTCTACCGTCTCATCGAAGGAAAACGCTCGGTAGATGGGCGCGATAGTGTCACTGGACTGAAGAGCTGGAAGGAAGGAAGTCAAGGGATCGCCATTGAGGACCATCAGTACGCCTCGGTCGAGAGCCGATCGGTGCCGCAACCGCAGTTGAGCTCGGAGCGCGCCGATTACGCTGCTGTTTCCGAAGTCCTCGGCGACGCTCGGATGCAACGGAGACACCGTTATCTCTGTTCCGGCTTGCTCACCGTCCGGAAGTGAGTAATCGGGATTTGTGTCCTGGAAGCGGAAGGTCCAATCGTGCCCGGGTTCAGCGGCCCAACCGTCGACATCGACACTCAGGGAGAAAGATGTATTGGATGTCCTCGACTCGACCGCGAAGGCGCTTCCGAGTTTGAAAAGAGCGCGCTTCATGCCAACGCCGAACTGGCCGATGGATCCAACAATCCCCTGGAATTCGGCCGGACGCCCGAACCGGAAAGCATAACTCCGAGCGACATCGAGATCGATGCCGCCGCAGTTATCGGAGATCTTGAACCCTTCGGGGCTGACGTCCAGCCTGACCCACAGGTCCTTGAACGACTCTTCACCACGCAGGGCCAGAGCGCCGTCGACACTGTTGTCCACAAGATCTAGGACCGCAGGGATGAGCTCGATGTCCTTGACGAGCATCCGGATGAAGAAACGCTTCTCCGGACTAGCGTCCACGCGCAGCGGGTCCGACGCCTCGCTCATCGCTCTCCCTCCGTGATCGACGACACACATCTTGTCATGGCCGAACGTGCTTGGGGAGGGGGACGTTCGGTTGATCAACGGCGCGCCGAGTGGCCAGATCGCATCCGTGTGTGCGATCGTCTTCACCACACACTGAAGACGAACCCCCAGGAGGCCCCGGTGGATACGGCCGCACCCCCCGTGACGCGCCGCAGACTCACCGCGATCGATCTCTTCGGGGGTGTCGGCGGGCTCAGTCTCGGCTTTGAGCAGGCAGGATTCGACGTACTGGCGGCACTGGAATATGACCCGGTGCACGCCGCCACGCACGCCTTCAACTTCCCCCTCACCAAGGTTCTCTGCCGGGACGCTCGACGGGTCACGGGCGAGGAACTTCTCGCCGGAGCCCGACAGGGCTGGCGGCGCCACCGGCCCACCGGACCTGCCTGGGACGGTGTGGTCGATGCGGTGATAGGAGGCCCATCCTGTCAAGGCTTCAGCGTGATGGGCCGAAAGCAGCGCGACGACGAGCGCAACGACCTACTACTGGAGTTCGCCCGCCTGGTCGTCGAGATCAGACCCCGCACAGTCTGCTTGGAGAACGTGCCCGGTCTGCTTCTACCTCAGTTCGACGATGTACGAGACCGTGCATTTGGTCTACTGCGCGATGCCGGTTACAACCTCTCCCCGACGGACGCCATCTTGAATGCCGCCCACTACGGCGTGCCGCAGAACCGCAAGCGCGTCGTCGTGTTCGGAGTCCTCGACGGCACGGCGCCTAGCCTTCCCGCACCTGTCGGCCTGCAGGTAACGGTCGGGGAGGCTCTCGACGGCCTTCCGAACCCGTTGAGCTATCCAGGTCTCTTGGATAAGGACACGGCTCAGCTGAGGCACGCCGACCTTGCCCGACGCGAAAAGACGGAGTCGACTTACGCTCGGGTGCTCGCGGGCCTTGATCACGACCCGCAGGACCGCTCCCGGCGGCGGGATTGGGATCCAGCGGTCTTGACATGCAGCCTGGTCACGGTGCACAGCCAGGAGTCCCGCGAACGGTTCGCCGCCACTCTGCCGGGAACGGAGGAGTCCATCAGCCGAAGTTTCCGCCTCCGGTCTGATGGATTGGCGCGCACCCTGCGTGCAGGAACCGGTAGTGAGCGCGGCTCGTTCAGCTCACCTCGCCCGCTTCATCCCACGCAACCGCGCGTGATCACTGCGAGAGAGGCTGCCAGGCTCCACTCCTATCCCGACTGGTTTAGGTTCAACGGCACTAACTGGCATTCGCACCGTCAAATCGGGAACTCAGTTCCGCCGCTCCTGGCAAGGGCGCTGGGCCAAGCGCTCGCTACGGCGCTCAATGCTCGCCCGCAGCGAGCAACCGCGACCGTCGCGCTAGGAGACGAAGGCCTCTTGTATCTACCTCGCGCAGAGGCGGTGACAGCGCTGGGAGGCGTCGCTGAGGAGTTGCCGCCGATGCGGCAGCGACAAGAGAAGCGCCGTCCACGCAAGCAGCCAGCCGGCGAGCGACTCGATGGGCGGCTGGCACAAGCGAGCTGAAACACCCAATGTCCCAGCCATACCGCGCACGCGTCGTCCCAGCGGTCAGCGTCGTTCCTGCCGTGCCACATCCGCGCCAGATGGTGTGGTCGGTCAGGGGCGCTGGCGGGGAATCACGGGAAGTCGTGTGGGTCGTACGCCTCTGACCTGCACGCAGGTGGGGGGCGTTGGTGAGTCCGGTCCTGGCAGTGTGGGGGTCAGGGGTTCGAGTCCCCGCGCGGCGCACCGGTGTCGGGCCGGTCGGCGCGCGCTGACGGTGGGTGCCTCGGTCGGCCGGCACGCCTCAACCAGCGCGGGGCTGACTACCCTGGCGGACCTGCTCGGTCTGATCGCCACGACTAGAACAGGATGGCGCGTGGGGGGTTCGGTAGCGGTCTCATTTCTGGTCTCATTCGCCACCGTTCGCGGGGGTCCGCCGGTGAGTGCGGAGCACCGCCGACACTGGTCACGGACGGTGGTGTACCACCTCGGACAATGCCTCTCAGACCTCGAAAGCGTGTGAAGGTGCAAGCCTTCCCGGGGTTCGAATCCCCGCGCCACCGCACCAAGGCCAGGTCAAACGCCCGGTCGTCCTCACGGACGAGCCGGGCGTTCGCCGTCTCAAGATCGCTAGTCTCAGTTGTCGTCTCAATCGATACGCCAGACCTCCGACGCCACGCAGCGAGGGCGCGGTCATCGGCGTCCGGCAAGAAGTCGCCGAGGCACGCAGAAGCCTCAACCGTCGGAGGCGCGGGCGCCGACAAGCCCCCCTATATGCTTGACAGGGTGGGCCTAACGCCCTAATGTTCAAGTAGGCGGCCTCAGGGAGGTTTGCCAGAGCGGTCTATTGGGACGGCCTGAAAAGCTGTTGAGCCCCCTAGCTACGGGTGGGCTCCATGGGTTCGAATCCCATTGCCTCCGCGCCGCAGGCGGGAGGGGTGCTGACGACACCCCTCCCGCTACCCGAGACTGCCATCAGTGCGGATGCCTCAGCGGTCGACTCCCATACACAAAGGGGGAGCGCTGACGACGCTCCCCCTTTGGACCGGACCTTCGCCCAGTGAGTCCCCTAGCTACGGGTGCATCTAGTCTTGCAGGTTGACCGCACGGTCGGCAAGGAGAACCATGATCAATTCTGAGGACTTGTTCACAGTTGAAGACCCGCTAGAACTGTTCAACTTGACGACCGCCGCCCTAGCCGAGCATCAAGAAGAGATTGATCGGCTGGCGGTCATAAGGGCGCGAGCTATTGCCGCCCTCTATGCGCAAGGTCGCTCATACAAGGAACTTTCACAAGATCTCGGTATTAGTGCACCGCGAATCGGTCAGCTCGTGAACGCCAATGATGTAGCGGAAATTCAGCTATTGAAGGGCTGGCACTCAATTGAACGCCGGCTTGCCCAACTCTCGGAGCGAGCTAGCGGAAAGCTGTCTAGCAGGTTCCTTGACGATGCCCTAAAGTTGATTTACGCATCACATCGCTTCGACCGGGCAGCAGTCGAAGACCTAGCAACTTTGCGTATGGCGCGAAATGAACTAGTTCATGGGATGCGGAAGTTCACCCCTGTCGAGGTCGAGGTGTTTCTCGACAAAATCATATATCTAAGCGCTCTAATCGATCTACTAATTCGCGACATGTCCGTAGATGCCGACGGCAATGACGGATCGAATGAACGACTAGAAACGATGGCGAAGATCGAGGTCGAGCGTCGTCATGATGAACTCGCGCCTGCTGTACGGGTTTCATACCGGGAGGTGGTTAATCCCCGCACGGGTGATCACGGTCTTGTTGCTGAGGTCGAAAACCGAGCTAATCGACCTTACCGATTCACTTGCCAGGGGTCTTGGAGTAGCGGCGGCACGACTGAGTTCGGGAGTGGAGAGCTGGAGGCGTTGGGCATCACTCAAATCCACCTCGGCTCACTTCGAATGAGGATGGTGGACAAGATTCAAATCAACTACAGGGCAGATGAGTGGGATGTACCTTGTCCGTGCACCAGGCCGGACGAATATGGACATTGGGTCGACCGACGGAAAGTAAAATTTTCGTCCGGCGAGAGCTAGACTACTCAGCTTTCCAGATCAGTCCGCCAATTCTATTGGCAATATCTCGCCTAACGTGGGACGTAACGTGCTGGTAGCGAGTTGTCGTGGCGGAATTGGCCCCCCTGTGATCCCAACTACGGCGCGCTCTGCTACCCCGAGTATGAATTTCTGCCACTTAGGCGCGATATGATTTAAGAGCGGCGCTATTGAGAATTTGGCGGGCGATATCGTCCATTACGCTCAGGATTTCTTGACGTAAATCAACCCAGTCGGTGAGCGCTATAAAATCGTTCTCGCCGTGAGCTATGCGATTACGCGACGCAAGTAATTGCTCGTCAATAAGGTCGCGGAGCGGTTCGTATCTGGTGCAATCACAACCTATTGATACCAGAATGTCTTCAAGTCGATCGAAATTCAAGTTCGAGAGAGTTCGCACAGCGTCTCGCGTATCGGGAATACGCGCCGGTTCACCAGCAAGCTCTCGCAATTGTCGAACTACTGCGGTGTGAATACTTGAGCGTCCAGCCGTCCCAAGCTTCGTCACCTCACTCCGGAGGGAAAGTCCGACGAGCTCAGGCCGGAGCTGATCCCATGTGAGATTTAGTTTCGACAGGTAGCAAAGGTAGGCATGGGCGGCATTTTTTACAAAACCTTCCCAATGCGCATAAAGCAAAGCTACCGCACCCCTGAGAAGCGCACGTTGGATATGCCGGTCGGCGCGTTGTACCTGGTTTCTGAAGACAGACATCTCCTTCTTTCGCCAGGCAAGGTCGGTTGAAATGACCTCGTCCAACGCGTCGAGCGTCCTTACTCTCACGGTTTGAAGTGATTCTTCGCGGCGGGAACAATGGCTGGAATCCTGGTCGTACCGCGGACACCGCCTCTTGCTTGAGTCTTAAAAGCAGGCAGCGACCAGAGCAATGCAACCTTGTTCCGCAGTTTCTCATCACGATTGCCCGTTGTCAGCCAGGCGTCTATGTTGTGTCCAACACCTGCTGTTATGGCCTCATATGCCGAAACCGAGAATCCGCCCATGAACCGCTTCTTCGAAGCGTCATACCGACGAAACGATTCGGATCCCAGGGCAGCGCTAAGCATGGAGAAGATGCTGCTGAACTTGCTGGCGACATCGTCGCGATCCAGCGTTGAGTCGACGGCGAAGGCTAGCATCTTGTCCGTTAGGAAACTGTCCACGTCTGGCATTGCGCGAAGTTCAAAGTCCGTGCTACGCGAGAGTGCAAGGTATCGACATACGAGCTCAACATCGTACTGCTGCTCAGCTTGACGTGTTGACATAAGGGTGCACTCTTGAAAGCCGTCGACGGCACGAAGGCCCATAATCCATTTAAAGAATGATCGGTCGGCCATGATGAGCTGAACATTTCTTACTTCCTGCGCTGACGCGCTCTCACCTCCGGAATTCAGCCTGTCGAAAAGCTCATACTTGGCCTTTTCGTCACTTTCGGGCAACAAGATTTTGACGTCTATTTTGCTTCGTTTAAAGCCAATTCGCTGTCCTGCACTGAGCGTCGGACCTTCGTCGGACTCGAACGTCATGCCATGCAAAGACGGCAGATATTTTGTTGCCGTAAGAGTGCTCGGGGGGCGCGGCTCGCCGTTATCCTCATCTAGAAGTTCACCCGTGAACTCCAGGATCGTCGAAATCCTCTGAAGGCCGTCGATCAGTTCCCAAACTCCATCGTGGCGTTGCATCACAAAAACTGATGGCAGGGGAATTCCGAGCAGGATACTTTCAATGAGACGCGACTTCTTCTCCTGCGACCAACGGAAAAGTCGCTGAAACTCGGGTCGAATGACCAGCTCACGACTGCGGTATAGGTTGATCAGCTCGCCGATCGACATGGAGTATGCATCCGCCTTGACGGTTGACCGTCCGGCATCGATCTCGCCCTGCAAGGTCATTATGTACCACTCCAAAGACGTCCCACCCGCCGCTACGACTCTAAACTACCGAGTGCGCCCGGTCTGCCTCCGAGCGGCTGGCACCAGCTTGGGCCGGGATCTCGTCGTCTCAGTTGTCGTCTCATTCGCCAACGTCCGTCAGCACCATGAGCGTCCGGCGTGCCTCCCCAGGCGCAGGTCACGGACGGTCCGGGCCGCTACCGGACGCTGGTGGGCAGACCTCGAAAGCGTGTGAAGGTGCAAGCCTTCCCGGGGTTCGAATCCCCGCGCCACCGCACCAAGGCCAGCGCGAACGCCCGGGTCGTCGTCCCAGACGACGCCGGGCGTTCGGCGTTTTGGTCTCAGTCCGTCGCAGTTGTGATCACCCGGTGGTGTGCGGCAGTTCGCACGCGCTGGACCTGCCGTCAGAAGAAGCTCAGGTGTGGCAGAAGCTTGGTGGCAGCTTCGACGATCGACTGGGCCTCGGCGTGTGCCTCCGTCACCTCGGCCGCAGTGGTGCCGGTTTCCTGGGCGGACAGGTACTCCAATTCGTTGCGACGCCTCCGCAGGGCGCCGAACCCGCGGAAGTGGCTTTCGTGCGCCGCCGTGGGCTAGTCGGTGGCGTCACGGTCGATGATTGTTACCAAGGGCGACGCCTTGATCTGTTGGACGAGGGCGTCCGAAGCATCCTGCCACTGCTGCGGCGACCGCATCGTCGGGTTCACAGGCAGGCCGAGGCGGTCCTGTGCGGCGTCCGCCGCTTCGTAGACGGCGGCACGCGCGGGGGTACCCACCACCAGCACATCCACGTCGTTGGGCAGGGCTCCCGGTTGGCCGTCGTGCCGCGCCGCCCAGGAACCGTAGATGTACACGCGTCGCACGTCGCGCACGTCGGCGAACGCTTCGCCGACGACCGTCTGCGGTCCGAACGTGAGCAACAGCAGCTGGCTGAGGACGTGCGCGACGCGGTGCTCGGTGGCAGCCCGCAGCAACTCACGGCACTGCGACGTCGCCGTATGACGACGCGGGCACGTGGCTTGTGGTCATTGCTCGAGGGCGGGGTGGGTTGCGGGGTGGGGCAGGCGCGAGGGGGCGGTGCGTGGGGCGTCGGTGGCGTGGTGGGGCGGGCGGGGTGGGGTGGGGTACCAGATGCGGGTGTCGGTGACGATGGCGGTGACCAGGGAGGCGGGGGTTACGTCGAAGGCGGGGTTCACCGCGGGGGTGGTTGGAGGGGCGGTGGTGCCGACGACTTCGGCGGGGCCGCGGTCCTCGATCTCCACGTCGGCGCCGGTGGGGGTGGAGAGGTCGACGGTGGATTCGGGGGCGACGCAGATGAAGGGGATGCCGGCGGCGCGGGCGCCCAGGGCGTGGGCGTAGCTGCCGACCTTGTTGACCACGTCGCCGTTGGCGCAGATGCGGTCGGCGCCGAGGATGACGGCGTCGATCTCGCCGCGGGCCATGAGGAAGGGGCCGGCGGAGTCGACGGAGAGGCGGTGGGGGATGCCGGCCTGGGCGAGCTCCCAGGTGGTCAGGCGGGCGCCCTGCAGGAGGGGGCGGGTCTCGCTGGCGGTGACGCTCGCGAGGGTGCCGCGGCGGTGCAGCTCGAAGGCGACGGCGAGGGCGGTGCCGCCGACGACGGTGGCCAGGGCGCCGGTGTTGCAGTGGGTCAGGAGGCGGGCGGACGGGCCGCAGAGGGAGGTGACCAGGTCGGCGCCGCGGCGGGCCATCTCGGTGGAGGAGTGGATCTCCTCGTCGCGCACGCGCAGCGCCTCGGCCAGCACGGCGGGGAAGGACGGCAGGTGGGCGGCGGCGCGGTCGACGCCGCGGGCGAGATTGACGGCGGTCGGGCGGGCGGTGGCCAGGCGGTGCACCAGATCGCGGACGACCGCGGGGTCGGAGGACGAGGCGGCCGCCAGGGCGACGCCCATCGCGCCGGCGACGCCGAGGGCCGGCGCGCCGCGCACGGCCAGGCGTTTGATGGCGTCGACCAGTTCATCCACAGTGGACAGGCGGAGGTGGACCAGCTCAGATGGCAGCAGGGTCTGGTCGATAAGGACTACGGCGTCGTCGATCCAGTCGATCGTTCGCATGTCAACTCCCAACGGTCATGATTTTCGGAAACGGCCAACACGAAACGTTGACGCGCGTACATTCGCGGTTATGAGCACCGGATTGGCGCTCGCGACGGTCTTGGGTCTGTTGACGGCCGGGCCGGTCGCGTTGATGAGAATTCCGACAAACCTGCAGCTGACGGTCACCGACACGGCCCTGGTCATCGAGCCGCAGGGGCTGGACAGCTGGTGGACCGGGACAGGAAGGGTCGAGGTGCCGGTCGAGGAGATCGCCTCGATCAGGATCGTGCCGCGGTCCGAGGCGCCGGCGGTGGCCAAGCGGCTGCGGCCGGGGGCGCTGCACATCGACGGCGTGATCACGGCGGGCGTGCACGACGGCACGTTCTGGGACGTGCGCGGCGGCGACCAGCTGCTGATGATCACCTGCCGGCCGGAGTCCCGGCACAAGGCGCTGGTGCTGCAGTTCGCCAACCCGTTCGCGACACTGACGAGGACACGGACGGTGGTCGCGCACCGGCCGTCGAGGAGCACTACCTTCTAGGGCATGAGGGATCCGCTCGCCGATCTGCGGCGCATCGCGTTCCTGCTGGAGCGAGCCGGCGAGAAGACCTACCGGGTGCGCGCGTTCCGCGGCGCGGCGGCGACCCTGGCGAAGCTGCCGGAGGGCGAGCTGGCCGCGCGGGCGGGCAACGGCACGCTGAAGGACCTGCAGGGCGTCGGCGAGGTGACCGCCCGGTGCGTGGTCGAGTCGCTCGCCGGCGAGGAGCCGGTCTACCTGCGCCGCCTGGAGTCGACCGCGGGGCAGGACCTCGACGAGGCGACCGCCGCGATGCTGGCGGCGCTGCGCGGCGACTGCCACGCGCACTCGGACTGGTCCGACGGCGGGTCGCCGATCGACGAGATGGCCCTGGCGGCGGCCGCCATCGGGCACGAGTACCTGGTGCTCACCGACCACTCGCCGCGGCTGACGGTGGCCCGGGGGCTGTCGGCGGAGCGGCTCGCCGAGCAGCTCGACGTGGTCGCCGACCTCAACGCGGGCTTCGCGGAACTGGGCATGCAGTTCCGGATCCTGACGGGCATCGAGGTCGACATCCTCGCCGACGGCTCGCTCGACCAGACCGACGAGCTGCTGGAGCGGCTCGACGTGGTGGTCGGGTCGGTGCACAGCAACCTGAAGGACGAGCCGGACGTGATGACCCGCCGCATGGTCACCGCTCTGGCCAACCCGCACCTGGACATTCTGGGCCACTGCACGGGTCGCCTTATCACGGGCGGTCGTGGCACCAGGCCAGAAAGCCGGTTCCATCCGGAGCAGGTGTTCGCAGCAGCGGCTGAGCACGACAAGGCGATCGAGATCAACTCGCGGCCGGAGCGGCTCGACCCTCCGAAGCGGCTGCTGCGACTCGCCCTTGAACAAAACTGCAAGTTCTCGATCGACACCGACGCGCACGCGCCCGGGCAGCTCGACTGGCTGTCAAACGGCTGCGCGCGCGCCGTCGCCTGCGGGGTGCCGCTCGACCGGATCGTCAACACGCTTCCGGCCGCCGAGCTTAAGAGCTGGACCCAGTCGCACAAATAGCCCCTGCGAGATGCCGACGCCGCACAGGACGATGATGCCGCCGACCGGCTGGTTCCAGGTCAGGTGCTCGTGCAGGACGACGACGCCAGCCACGGCGCCGACGAAGGGCGGCAGGTAGGTCACCATCGAGCCGGTGGTGATCCCGGCGGTCCGCACGACGTGGTTGTTCAGGGCGAAGGCGATCCCGGTGCCGAACACGCCGAGCGCGACGACCGCCAGGTAGACCCGCGGCGAGTGCGACAGCGGCGACGGCGGCGCCCCGGCGATCAGCGGCGCCGCGACCAGCAGCTGCAGCGTCGACATGGTGAGCTGGCCGACCGACAGCTGCAGGGCCGACAGCTCGAAGTTCTTCATGAGCCAGCGGGTGTAGTTGAACGCGATGCCGTAGCAGGTGACCGCGCCGAGGAGCATCAGCTGGCCGGCCAGCGACGAGCCGCCGACCCCGTTCCAGACGCCGAGGACCACCAGTACACCGGCGAAACCGGCGAGAAGTCCGAGGATCTGCCGCCGGGAGGGGCGCTCGGACCGCATCGCGACCAGGGTCACGACGAGCGTGGTGAGCGGGGCGGTGCCGTTCCAGATGCCGGCGAGGACCGACGGGACCCGCTGCTCCGCGTAGCCGAAGAGCGTGAAGGGCACCGTGGTGGCGACGGTCGCGTAGACGAACAGGTGGACCCAGAGGCGGAGCCCTCGCGGCGGGCGCAGGCCGCGGGCGAACAGGAAGATCAGCAGGGTGAGCGCACCGAGGAGGATCCGGTAGCCGGCGACGTACACCGGCTCGAGCTCGACCAGCGCGTCCTTGATGAACATGAAGCTGGTGCCCCAGATCAGGGCGACGGCCAGGAAGGCCGGGAGCCAGCGGGACGCGTCAGGAGCGGGAGACGTCATGGGCCTTACTTTGCTCCCGCCGAAAACAAAAAGTCGCGCGGATTTCGGACGTCTGGGCGCAGGTCAGTCCACCAGTTGCGAATTGGCCTCGACAAGGGCGACAGCGCAGGACGCAGTCCCGTAGGGTCGGCGCGTGGGATCTATCGATGACATCGCCAACAGCTATGTCGAGCAGTGGGCGCCCCTCGACCCGACCGGGGCGACCTTCGTCGGAGTGGCCGGGTATGACGACAGGTTGACCGACCTGTCGCCCGACGGTTTCGCAGCCCTCGCCGACCTGGATCGGCGCACCCTGGCCGCCCTCGCGGCGCAGACGCCCACCAGCGAGAGCGAGCGGGTGGCCAGGGAGGCCATGCAGGAGCGCCTGGGGCTCGCCCTGGAGCGGTTCGAGGCCGGCGACATGACCAGCGACATCAACGTCATCTCCAGCCCGCTGCACGGGGTGCGGAGCTCGTTCGACCTCATGGCGACCGAGGGCGAGGAGGCCGCGACCAACGTCCGCGACCGCCTGGCCGAGGTGCCGGTCGCGCTGGATCAGTGGCAGCGCTCGCTGCTGCACGCCGCGCAGCAGGGGCACGTGGCGCCGGCCCGGCAGATCATCGAGGTCGCCAAGCAGTGCGAGGTCTGGGCCGATCCCGAGGGTGACAACTTCTACCCGGACCTGGCCGCGAAGGTCGGCGCCGGCCACAAGACCGCACTCGCCGAGGAGCTGGCGCGCAACGCGGTGGCGGCCCGCGCCGCGACCGTCGCGCACGCGGAGTTCCTGCGCCGCGAGCTGGCGCCGCTGGGCCGGGAGAAGGAGGCCGCCGGGCGCGAGCGCTACCAGCTTGCCTCCCGCTACTTCCTCGGCGCCACCGTCGACCTCGACGAGGCGTACGCGTGGGGCTTCGAGGAGCTCGCCCGCCTCGAGAGCGAGATGCGCACCGTCGCCGACAAGATCGTGCCCGGCGGCTCGGTCGACGACGCGGTCGCCGCGCTCGACGCCGACCCGGCCCGCACGATCCGCGGCAAGGAGGCGTTCCGCGACTGGATGCAGTCGCTCGCCGACGCGACCGTGAGCGAGCTGCACGGGCGGCACTTCGACATCCCCGAGCAGGTCCGGCAGATCGAGTGCATGCTGGCCCCGACGTCCGACGGCGGCATCTACTACACCGGGCCGAGCGAGGACTTCTCCCGCCCGGGCCGCATGTGGTGGGCGGTGCCGCAGGGCATCGAGGAGTTCTCCACCTGGCGCGAGGTCACCACCGTCTACCACGAGGGCGTCCCCGGCCATCACCTGCAGATCGGGCAGACGTACGTGCGGGCCGAGCTGCTCAACCGGTGGCGCCGCATCCTGGCGTGGTCGTCCGGCCACGGCGAGGGCTGGGCGCTCTACGCGGAGCGGCTCATGGACGAGCTGGGCTACCTCGCCGACCCGGGCGACAAGCTCGGCATGCTCGACGGCCAGGCGTTCCGCGCCGTCCGGGTGATCATCGACATCGGCATGCACCTGGAGCTTCCGATCCCCCGCGACAACCCGTTCGGCTTCGCGCCGGGCGAGCGGTGGACCCCGGAGCTGGGCTGGGAGTTCCTGCGCGCGCACTGCCGGGTCGAGGAGAAGAGCCTGCGCTTCGAGCTCAACCGCTACCTGGGCTGGCCCGGCCAGGCGCCGGCGTACAAGCTCGGCGAGCGCGCCTGGCTCGCCGCCCGCGACGACGCCCGGGCCCGCAAGGGCGCCGACTTCGACCTGAAGGCCTTCCACCGCGACGCGCTCAACCTCGGCTCGCTGGGCCTGGACCCGCTGCGGGCCGCGCTGCAGAGAATCTAGAGCGTGGGCCCCCTCGACGGCATCCTCGTCGCGGACTTCTCCAGAGTCCTCGCCGGGCCGATCGCCACCATGACGCTCGGCGACCTCGGCGCCGACGTCGTCAAGGTGGAGCGGCCCGGCGCGGGCGACGACACCAGGTCGTGGGGGCCGCCGTTCGCCGCCGACGGGCGCTCGACCTACTTCCTGTCCGTCAACCGCAACAAACGCGGGCTGGCGCTGGATCTGGGCACCGACGACGGCCGGCGACAGGCGCTCGAGTTGGCGTCGGCGGCGGATGTACTGGTGGAGAACTTCGCGCCCGGCACGATGGAGCGCTTCGGCCTGGGCTACGAGCAGATCGGCAATCCCAGGCTCGTCTACGCCAGCGTCACCGGCTTCGGGCGGCGGCACCACGCCCCGGGGTACGACTTCCTCGTGCAGGCGGTCGGCGGCCTGATGTCGATCACGGGCGACCCGGCGGGCGCGCCGACGAAGGTGGGCGTCGCGCTGGTGGACGTGCTCGCCGGCCAGCAGCTGACCGCGGGCGTCCTGGCGGCGCTCTACGCCCGGGAGCGGACCGGCCGGGGGCAGCGGGTCGAGGTCGACCTGCTGTCCAGCCTGCTCGCCGGGCTGGTCAACCAGGCCTCCGCCCACCTGAACGCCGGCGTTGTGCCGCGGCGGATGGGCAACCGGCACCCCAGCATCGCGCCCTACGAGACGCTGCGGGCGAGCGACGGCGAGTTCGCGGTGGCGGTGGGCAACGACCGGCAGTTCGAGCGGCTCTCAGCGGCGCTGGGGCTGCCGCCGGATGACCGTTTCGCCACCAACGCCGGGCGGGTCGCCGGCCGTGCGGCGCTCGTCGCCCAGATCGAGGCGGTGACGGTACACCGGCCGACAACGCACTGGATCGAGCTGCTGGGATCGGCGGGCGTGCCCTGCGGGCCGGTGAACACGGTGGCGGAGGGGATCGCGCTCGCGGAGCGGCTGGGCCTGGCGCCGGTGGTGGACATCGATGGTGCCAGGTCGGTGGCGTCGCCGATCAGACTGTCGGAGACGCCGGTGACCTATCGACTTCCACCACCGGCGCTGGCCGATGAGTCCGTTCAGGACGCGTAGGCGATGCTCAGCCCGGGGGCCCGAAGGACGTTGGACTGCACGTACACCAGCTCGATGTTGCAGTTGGTGTAGTACCCCGGCAGCGGGATCGGCGGCGGCGGGAACGACGGGGTGAAGGTCAGCGGCAGGATGCCCAGCACGTTCGCGGAGAACTTCGACGTGTAGAACTTCACGTTGCCCTCGACGGTCAGCTTGCTGCTCTTCGTCAGCAGCAGCCTCGGCGCTCCGGGGGTCCGCAGCTCGAACGGGGTCGACACCGACTTCTTCATGCTGAACGCCAGCACCTTGACCTTGCTGCCGTCCTTCTTCGTCAGCTCCGCCACCCCGTCGTAGACGAGGCTGTCCATCGTCATCTGGTCGGCGATGAGGATGGACGGCGCCGACGCCACGAAGGGCTGACCGGCCGCGACCTGGGCCTTCTTGTCGTTCGGGGTGGCCGACGCGCTCGGGCACGGTGCCTTCGCGGGAGACTTCGTCGCCGTCGAGGTCGTGGCCGGCGCGACCGGGGACGCGGTCGTCTCCGCCTGCGCCGCGGGCGGGGCCGCGGTCGCCGACGCGGTGGTCTCGGCCTTCTTGTCGTCACCGCCGCCGAAGAGGTCGCCGAGCCAGTCGAACAGGCCCGGCTTCTCCTCCGCGGTCTTGGTCGGCGACGGGCTCGGGCTCGGCGATGCCGGCGCGGGCGCCGACGTCGCGCCGCCGCTGGGCGCCGGCTGGGTGCCGGTGCTCGGCTTCACCGACGGGGAGGCGCAGGTGGCCGGCGCCGCGAACGCCGGCGTGCCGCCGTGGGCCGCGCCGAACAGGGCCGATCCCGCGACGGTGCCGGTGAGCAGCAGCGCGAACAGCGGGATGCCGAGCCCGCGCCGCCTCGGCAGGTCCTCGTTGCCCGACGGCGGCCGCTCGTCGTCGGCGCTGCCGGCCCCGCCGTAGGACGGCGCGTCGTGCAGCGGGCTGCGCTGGGAGATCGGCAGCGAGTCGGTCAACACCCCCGACGAGTGCCGGGGGACGGGCTGCTCCCGGGTCGGCTCGTCGGTCTCCTTGCGCAGCGACGGCCGCTCGTAGCCGGTCGGCTCGTCCGGTTCGTCGCTGAGCAGGTCGTCGAGCTGCGCCGGCTCGTACGTCGCCGTGTCGTCATCTTCGGCGGTGGTGGGCTCCGCGGGGGTCCCGGGCGACCAGGAGGCGGCCAGGCCGCCGCCGATGACGCCGAAGATCATGCCGAGGAAGAAGCCGCCCAGGTTGAGCCCGATGATCGAGTACAGCGCGGTGAGGGTGCCCAGGATGCCGTAGAACAGCCGCTGCGCCGGCGACAGCCAGGTCAGCAGACCGCACAGCAGCAGCATCGCGGGGATGACGTAGGACAGGAAGCCCGTCGGACCGAAATGGACCTCCAGGGCGAGCTGCAGGTTTGCGCTGAGGAACAGTTCCAGCCCTGACAAGAGCAGGAACAACCCACCCCAGAAAGGACGCGAGTCGCGCCACTTGCTGAAGCCACCAGCACGACGCTTGACGTGCGAAGGGTGGGGAGTGGTCACGGAGTCCTCCAGCTGAAAAGACTGACTGCAAACAACTGGGCCCGCGGGTGTGACGCCGCGGGCCCAGGCGGTGGAGCTAGAAGCACTCGAAGGGGGTGCCACCGGTGGAGAGGCTCAGGTCGAGACCGGTCAGCTTGAACGTGCCGGCCGTGGTCGACCAGGCGACCTGCTTCAGGTTGGTGATGACCACGCTGTCCGCCTGCTGGGCGAAGCTGCCCTGCAGGCCCTTGGCGTTCGGGCCGCCCTTGCTCAGGTCCGACGCGTCGATGCCGATCTGGATGTTCTCGAACGTGGCGTCACCCTTGAGCGACGTCAGGTCGATCAGCAGGTCGGTCGCCTCGGCCGGGGCGCCAGCGGCCTGACCGGCGTGGATCACCATGCTGACGGGCAGGCCGGGGACCTTCACCGACTGGCACAGGTTGTAGAGCTTGGCGGACTTGATGCCCGAGACCGCGACGAAGTGGTTCTTCGGGTCGGCCGGGTTGGCGGGGTTGCCGCCCTTCTCCGTGGCGAGGCCGCCGTACTGGACGAAGCCGGTGCCCTCGAGCTTGTCGGCGGAGACCTTGAACTGCTGGCCGGAGACGCTGAACGACGCGGCGATCGCGCCGGTCGCCTGGCCGAAGACGATGGCGCCGGCGATGAAGGCGGAAGGCACGACGACGGTTGCGAAACGCTTCCATCGCGTGCGGCCCTTCACCGCGCTGCCCTGAGCTACGGACACGAGAAGCTCCTCTTGGGTCGCGGGGGTGCGTGCGGTGCTGCGCTCCTGTCACTGCGGGCGCTCGCACCGGTCTGGGTGTCTCGACGCCCCGGCCGGCCCTGCGCGCGCAGGGGGTGGAACCGGGGATTGGGGCGTGCGGACGATGTTGCCGCCTGCGTCGTGCGCGGACAAGGCCCGTAGTTACTCGCCGGTAACGGCTCAAGTCCAGAATTCTTACGCTCCGTAATTGGTTACCGGAGCGTTTCCAGCGCGTGACCACCCTTCAAAGCGCGTAAAGACGGACAAAAATCGCGTGTGACGGTTACCACATGTGAGCAATCTGGCACGAGGTCACGGTTTTATAACGACAAACCTCAGAGGTTCTCAATGTGCACATCGACTGCCATGAGTTTTCCGTAGAACGGCCGAAATGCCGCATCTCGAAAAACTCGGCATTGCCGTTTGCGGGCCACGGTGGTTAGTTAGCTCTGATAACTAACACGGTGGCCGCCATCCACCGCCACGGTTGTCCCTGCCCATATCTCTGCCCGCGCGCGCGAAGGGTCGGCGCCCCGGTCGCGAGCGGTCCTCAGGTAGCGCGATCGGCGCGCGTCTTGCCTGGCTGGCACCCCCATCAGCCCAGGAAGGACACCCCGCAATGGCACCATCCCAGCGCCGGTGGAGAAGGCTGCTCACCGCGGCCACGCTCGCCGCCGGCAGCTCCGCGACGGCCGCGTTCGTCCACGCGCCCGCCGCCTCGGCCATCCCCCTCCCCGCCTCCGACTATCAGCACGTCCAGCTGGCCCTCGGCAGCGCCGAGCTCGGCGAGCCGATGTCCCTGGCGGTGATGCCCGACCGCACGGTGATCCACACGGCCCGCGACGGCACAGTCCGGGTCACCGACGCCGCCGGCAACACCAAGCAGGCCGCCAAGCTGTCGGTCTACACCCACGACGAGGAAGGCCTGCAGGGCGTCGCCGTCGACCCCGGCTTCGCCACCAACCGCTGGGTGTGGCTGTACTACTCGCCGACGCTGTCCACCCCGGCCGGCGACGCGCCGAAGACGGGCACCGCGGCGGACTTCGCGCCGTGGCAGGGGCACCTCAACCTGTCCCGCTTCACCATGAAGGCCGACAACACGCTGGACCTCGCCAGCGAGAAGATCGTCATGACCGTCAACAACGACCGTGGCCAGTGCTGCCACGTCGGCGGTGACATCGACTTCGACGCGGCCGGCAACCTGTACCTGACCACGGGTGACGACACCAACCCGTTCGAGTCCGGCTCCTACGCGCCGATCGACGAGGTGACCAACCGCAACCCGCAGTTCGACGCGCAGCGGTCCTCGGCCAACACCAACGACCTGCGGGGCAAGGTCCTGCGGATCAAGCCGAACACGGACGGCACGTACGCCATCCCGTCGGGCAATCTGTTCGCCCCCGGCACCGCGAAAACCCGTCCCGAGATCTACGCGATGGGCCTGCGCAACCCGTTCCGGATGAGCGTGGACAAGCCGACCGGCATCGTCTACCTGGGCGACTACGGCCCTGACGCGGGCGCCGCCGACCCCAACCGCGGCCCCGGCGGCCAGGTCGAGTTCAACCGGATCACCGGCCCCGGCAACTACGGCTGGCCGTACTGCACCGGCACGAACACGACGGCCGAGACCTACAACGAGTGGAACTTCGCCACCAACACCACCGGGCCCAAGTACAACTGCACCGGCGGCCCGACGAACAACTCGTTCCGCAACACCGGTCTGACCACGCTGCCCGCGGCCAAGCCGAGCTGGATCCGTTACGGGTTCGACTCGACCCCGCCGGAGTTCGGCGGCGGCTCGGAGTCGCCGATGGGCGGCCCGGTGTACCGCTACAACGCCGGCCTCAACTCGGCCGTGAAGTTCCCGCAGACCCTCGACGGCCAGTTCTTCGCCGGCGAGTACGGCCGCCGCTGGATCAAGCCGATCAAGGTCAACGCCGACGGCTCCCCCGGTGAGATCTCCACGTTCCCGTGGGCCGGCACCCAGGTCATGGACATGGCGTTCGGCCCCGACGGCGCGCTGTACGTGCTGGACTACGGCACCGGCAGCAACAACCAGGCGCTGTACCGGGTGGAGTACATCGGCGGCGGCAACCGCGCCCCGACGGCGAAGATCACGGCGTCGGTGACGTCCGGCCCCGCCCCGCTGACGGTGAGCTTCTCCTCGTCCGGCAGCTCGGACCCGGAGGGCGGCGCGCTCACCTACGCCTGGGACTTCGACGGCAACGGCACCACCGACTCGACGGCCGCGAACCCCACGTACACCTACACCACCAACGGCACGAAGACCCCGACGCTGACCGTCAAGGACCCCACGAACCTCACCGGGTCGGCGAGCACGGTCGTCACCGTCGGCAACACCGCGCCCAAGGTGACGCTGACGACCCCGGCGGACGGCCAGCTGTTCAACTTCGGCGACACGGTGCCCTTCACGATCAGCGTCACCGATCCCGAGGACGGCACGATCAACTGCGCCAAGGTCAGCATGACCTACTCGCTGGGGCACGACAGCCACGCTCACCAGATCACCTCGAAGACCGGCTGCACCGGCTCGATCGCGGTGCCGGTGGACGGCGAGCACGACGCGTCGGCGAACATCTACGGCGTCTTCGACGCGGCGTACACCGACAACGGCGGCCTGACCACGCACGTCATCCGCACCCTGCAGCCGAAGCACCGGCAGGGTGAGCACTACAGCAGCCAGTCGGGCGTGCAGGTCGCCCCGCACGCCGCGGCCGAGGGTGGCAACACCGCCGGCTTCATCGAGAACGGCGACTGGATCGCCTACACGCCGTACCTGCTGAACAACGTCACCCAGTTCACCGCGCGGGTGTCCTCGGCCGGCGCCGGCGGCACGATCGAGGTCCGGGCCGGTTCACCGACCGGCACGCTGCTCGGCACCGCCACGGTCGCCCCGACCGGGGGCTGGGAGACGTTCGCGAACGTGACGGCGAACCTGGCCGCCGGCCCGGCCGCGGCCACCACGCTGTACCTGGTGTTCAAGGGCGGCACGGGCTACCTGTTCGACGTCGACGCGTTCACGTTCACGACCGGCACCGTCAGCGCCGGGCCGACGGTCAGCCTCCGGTCGCTGACGAACAACCAGTACGTGACGGCGGCGAACGCGACCACCGCGCTGATCGCCAACTCGGCGACGATCGGCACCGCCCAGCAGTTCGAGCTGGTCGACCTCGGCGGCGGCAAGGTCGCCCTGAAGTCGAAGGCGAACGGCCAGTTCGTCTGCGCGGAGAACGGCGGCGCGAACCCGCTCCTGGCCAACCGCCCCACCGCCGGGTCGTGGGAGACGTTCAACCTGATCCGCAACGCCGACGGCAGCGAGAGCCTGCAGGCGACCGTGAACAGCATGTACGTCGTCGCGGAGAACAACGGCGCCGGCTCGCTCATCGCGAACCGGGCGGCGATCGGGCCCTGGGAGAAGTTCGAACTCGTCGGGGCCTGACGATGTTGGAAAATGTTCGGTCCAGCGCCGCGCTTGTGCGGGATATTGATGTGTGACTCTTGACACTTCTCGTTGGATCGTGAGGTTATGTGTTGGTCCGTGGGGACGTCTGACGCCCCCACGGATCAGCCTCGGCCGCCACCGGGGCTGACGCATACCTCGAGGAGCCACTCGTATGAAGCTCTCCAGATGGTTCGCGCTCGCGCTGGCACCGTTGCTGGCCACGGCGGGCACCGTGATCGCCACGGCCGCCCCCGCGAGCGCATGGACTCCGAAGACGCCGCCGATGACCACCCCGTGGACCAACTCGGTGCCCACGGCGAACCCGCTGCCGGAGTACCCACGCCCGCAGCTGACCCGCACCGACTGGCAGAACCTCAACGGCATCTGGGACTTCGCGGTCACCGGCAGCGGCCAGACCAGCCCGCCCGGCACGTTCGGCGAGCAGATCCGCGTCCCGTTCCCGGTCGAGTCCGCGCTGTCCGGCATCCAGCGCAAGGTCACGGAGAACGACCGGCTCTGGTACCGCCGGACCTTCACGGTCCCGTCCGGCTGGGCCGGGCGCCGGGTCCAGCTCAACTTCGGCGCGGTCGACTTCCAGACCACCGTGTGGGTCAACGGCACGCAGGCCGGCGCCGTGCACAGCGGCGGCTACGACGCCTTCACCTACGACATCACGAGCCTGCTCAACGGCGGCACCAACACGATCGTCGTCGGCGTCTACGACCCGACCGACGCGGGCACCCAGGCGGTCGGCAAGCAGCGCCGCAACGACGTGCTCCCGCACGCGGGCGGCGGCATCTTCTACACCGGCGCCTCCGGCATCTGGCAGACGGTCTGGCTGGAGCCGACCCCGACGGCCCGGATCACCCGTGTGGACCTGGTGCCGAACCTGTCCAACAACACGCTGTCGGTCAACGTGCAGGGCGCCGGCCTGTCCGGGCACACCGTGACCGCCACCGTCCTGAACGGTACCACCCAGGTCGGCACCGCCAACGGCGGGACGGGCACCGCGTTCAGCGTCCCGGTGCCGAACGCGCACCGCTGGTCGCCCAGCGACCCCTTCCTGTACAACGTCCGCGTCGACCTCAAGAGCGGCTCCACGGTCGTGGACTCGGTCGGCAGCTACGCCGGCATGCGCTCGATCTCGATCGGTAACGTCAACGGCAAGCTGCGCATCCTGCTCAACGGCCAGTTCGTCTTCCAGTCCGGCACGCTGGACCAGGGCTACTGGCCCGACGGCATCTACACCGCGCCCACCGACGCCGCGCTGCGCTCCGACCTGCAGGCGCACAAGGACCTCGGCTTCAACATGGTGCGCAAGCACATCAAGGTCGAGCCGCAGCGCTGGTTCTACCACGCCGACCAGCTCGGCCTCCTGGTGTGGCAGGACATGCCCGCCATGCCGACCGGCAAGAACCCGACGACGGCCGCGCGGACCCAGTGGGAGGCCGAGTACCACCGCATCATCGACCAGCACCGCAGCTCGCCGGCGCTGGTCATGTGGGTCGACCAGAACGAGGGCTGGGGGCAGTACGACCAGGCCCGCATCGCCAGCGACGTCAAGGCCTACGACCCGTCGCGCCTGGTCAACAACATGAGCGGGGTCAACTGCTGCGGCTCCGTCGACGGCGGCAACGGCGACGTGGTCGACAACCACATCTACGTCGGTCCCGGCTCCACGCTGCCGACCGCGACCCGCGCCGCGGTGCTCGGCGAGTTCGGCGGCCTGGGCCTTCGCGTCTCCGGTCACGAGTGGTCGCCCGGCAACGGCTTCAGCTACGAGGACCAGGGCAACGCCACGAACCTCAACAACCGCATCGTCGGCCTGTACGACCAGCTCCGCACCGGCGGCATGCCGGCGGGCCTGTCCGCGTCGGTCTACACCGAGATCACCGACGTCGAGAACGAGAGCAACGGCTTCCTCACCTACGACCGCCAGGTGATGAAGGTCGACGTGGCCCGGTTCCGCGCGGCGAACCAGGCGCTCATCAACGCCTCGACCAACCCGCCGCCGCCGGCCACGCTGCCGACGAACGTGTACCGGTCGTTCCGGGTCGTGACGCCGTGCTGCACCACCCGGTACATCAGGCACCAGAACAGCCTGGGCTACACCGAGGTCGTCGACGCCAACAGCAGCACGCTGCTCAAGCAGGACGCGACCTGGAGGATCGTGCCCGGCCTGGCCGACGCGTCGTGCTACTCCTTCGAGTCGCGCAACTTCCCGGGTCAGTACCTGCGGCACCAGGCCTACCGGGTGCGCAAGGACCCGAACGACAACTCGGCGCTCTTCAAGGCCGACGCCACCTGGTGCGCCCAGCAGGGCACGGGCGGGGTGCGGCTGACCGCCTGGAACTTCCCCGGCCAGTTCCTGCGCCACCGGGCGTCGGAGCTGTGGCTGGCGACGCCGGGCGGGCCGAACGCGTGGGACAACCCCACCAGCTTCACCGAGGACACCACGTGGTCCGTGGAGAACCCCTGGGCTCCGTAGTGGTCCTGCTGTAGGGAGGGGGCGCTCTTTCGAAGGGCGCCCCCTTCTTTCATGCCCGCATGACCGTGGCGATCGGGATCCGCGCGGCGCGGATGGCCGGGATCAGGCCGCCGAGCAGGCCCGCCACCAGGCCCGCGATGACGCCGGCGACCCCCGCCTGCCACGGGAACGTCATCTCCTGCAGCTGCGGCACCCGCGAGCCGAGCAGCCCGGCGCCCACGTCGAGCGCCACCACCGCCAGGCCGATCGCGGCGGCCGCGGTCAGCAGGCCGGTCAGCAGCGTCTCCGCCAGGACGATGCCGGCCAGCAGCGAGCGGGGCGTGCCGACCGCCCGGCGCAGCGCGAACTCCTCGACCCGTTCCCCCACGGTCGCCAGGCCGACGTTGAGGATGCCGGCGACGCCGATGAGCAGTACCAGGGCGGCCATGCCGAGGAAGATCCAGCGGATGATCGCCAGTTCGCCCGCGATGTCCTTCCGGGCGTTGATGGTCTCCACGTGCAGCATCTCCTGCGGTACGCCGAGGCCGGTGAGCTTGCGGGTCACCAGCGCCTCGGTCTCCCCGGCGCCGGGGGCGAACAGCAGCTGCAGGCCGGGGCCGTACATCTGGTTCGCCGACGGCTTCGGCATCCAGTTGCGCATCTCGTCGGCCCGCACGTACGCGGTCGGCTGGGGGTTGCCGTCGTCGACGACGCCGATGATGCGGGGCGTCGGGTTGGCGGTCGCGCCCTCGACCCGCATCTCCGCCGGGATCTGGTAGCGGGTGAAGCCCTTCGCCGCCTCCTTGTTGATCACCAGGCGGGGCGAGTAGGAGGGGTCGCCGCCGAAGTCGAGCCAGTCGCCGCTGACCGGGCGGAACGGGCGGAACTGCCGGACGTCGCCGGTCAGGCCCTGCAGGACGACCTCGATCGCCTGCCCGCGGGGCGGCTGCGCGACCGGCTCCATCGGGCGGCACATGCCGGTCATCGGGTCGCAGTTCATCGGCATGGCCGGGCCGTAGTAGCCGCCCTCGTTGTTGTCGAACGGCGCGGCGCCCTGGTTGATCGGCAGCACGTCCGGCTCGCCGATGATCGCCTGGTAGCCCAGCATGCCGACGGCGCCCGGCTTGCCCATGACGGTGGTGAGGGCGGCGTCCATCGCGTCGGGCATCGGCGGGATGTACATCTGCCGGGTGCCGTCCTTGCCGACGTGCAGCTCCAGGTCGGCGAGGCGCAGGGTCTTCGCCGTCTCAGCGCCGGCCTGGACGGTGACGACGGCGAGGACGCCCAGGAACAGGCTGATCATGGACAGGAAGGTGCGCAGTTTGCGCGACCTGATGCCCTGCCCGCCGATGATGAGCGCCGACCGGAGCCGCCCCGACAACCGGATCATGCCGGCACCTCCGTCGCGCCCCAGCCCGGTGCCGTCAGCACTTCCGTCGGGCTCTGGTCCGCCGCCGTCAGCACGCCGCCGGTGAGGGTCAGCACGCGCTGCATCTTGGCCGCGTGGGCGTGGTCGTGGGTGACGAGGATCAGCCCGCAGCCGCGGTCGGTGGCGGCGCGCATGACCTCGATGACGAGGTTGCCGGTCTCGGTGTCCAGCGCGCCGGTCGGCTCGTCCGCCAGCAGCAGCCTCGGCTGCCGGACCAGGGCCCGGGCGACCGCGACCCGCTGCTGCTCACCGCCGGAGAGCTTCGCCGGCCGCTGCTTCGCCAGGTGCGCGATGCCGACCAGGTCCAGCGCCTCCAGCACGCGGGCGCGGCGGTGCCGGCGCGGCAGCCAGCCCTGCCCGTTGACCAGCGCCATCGCCACGTTCTGGGCGGCGGTCAGGTGCTTGAGCAGGAAGAAGCGCTGGAAGACGAAGCCGAACTGGGCGCTGCGCAGGGCGGCGGCCTTCCGCTCGGGGATGCGGGCCAGGTCGCGGCCGTCCATGAAGTAGTGCCCGTCGTCCGGCCGGTCGAAGAGGCCGATGAGGCTCAGCAGGGTGCTCTTGCCCGACCCGGACCGGCCGAGGATCGCGACGCTCTCGCCGGGGTCGACGGTCAGGTCGACGCCGTCGAGGATCACCCGGGGCTCCTGCTGGCCCTTCAGCGTCTTGGTGATGCCCACCATCTCGATGAGCGGGCTCATTTGCTGAACCCGGGCATCGGCTCCCCGCCGTTGTTCTTGGCGGCCGGCAGGTTCGGCCCGGGCACGGCGACCGTCTCGTCGCCGGTGAGGCCGCTCTTGATCTCGATGACCTTGCCGTCGCTGAGGCCGAGCGTCACCTCGCGGGTCTCCCGGGTCTGGTCGGCCTTGACGACGTCGACCTTCCCCTTGCCCTGCGAGCCGGCGACCGCCTCGACCGGCAGGACCAGCGCGTTCGCGGCGCGGGCGGTGATCACCTCGACCGTGGCGGCGGCGCCGTTGATCGCCTTGACCTCGGTCGGCGGCACGCAGACCAGGCGCATGCCCGTGGGCTCGGAAGGCTGCTGCTGCTGGCCGGTGACCCTCGGCTGCGGCACCGGCGCGGCCGACGGGTTGGGCGTCGGCGTGACGGGCTCCGGGATCGTGCCCGCGGGCAGGGCGGCGAGCGTGCCGAGGACCGTGCAGGGGAACGGCCCCGGGCCGCTCTTGATCTGCGCCTGCACCGACTCGAGCTGGTCGGAGATCTGGTACGCCTGGGCGCCCTCGATGTCCGCGACCACGCCGTAGCCGACCTGTTTCGCCGAGACCACCGGCATCCCGGCGGTCACCTTGGACCGGTCGTCGACGAGGCGGCCGCTGAAGACGGCGCCGGCCGGCACCTCGATGGGGGTGGCCTTGCCGCCGGCCCAGATGTTGGCGACCTTGGTGGGCTTCGTCGGCGTGCTCGTCGACGCCTTCACGTCGAGGTAGCGGATCTCGCCGTCGATCGGGGCGACCAGGCCGAACGTCGGGCTCAGCTGCACCTTGCCGGTCAGGCTCACCTTGTTGGTCAGGTCCTGCCGGGTCGGCTTCACCGTGGTCATCGTGAGGCCCCGGTCGGCGAGTCCGGGAGTGCGCACCTCCTCCGGGCCAGATGCCGTGCAGGCGCCCAGTGCACTGATCGCACCGGCGGCGGCCACCGCGAAAAGGATTCGTCGCACCCGGGTTCACCCCCAGCAAGGATCGAAGTCCGGCAAAGGGTAGCGGTCGATCGGGTGAGGCGACGCCCCATCAGACGATTCATCCGGGTGAGGAAATGTACTCATCTCGACAGCACCGGGATGCAACCTTCGGGACGGGCAAAGCCGTCCCGCCCCGGTTGCCCGGGTGCGGGACGGCCTTTCCTGCGGGTACGTCAGACCTTGTAGGTGAAGGTCGACGTCGTGGCAGCAGCGCTGGTGCCACCCTTCGTGATGACCTGGAGCTGGACCGGGCCCGCGGGGCGCGGCGGCAGGTACACCTTGAGCCTGGTCTCGGAGAGCCGGACGAACGAGACCGCGACGCCGTTGGAGGTGACCTTGTCGACGGCCACGAAGTTGCTGCCGGAGACCTCGACGGTCGTCCACGTCCTGGTGCCGCCGGTCGCCGGGGCCACCGCGGACACGACCGGCGCGGGCGGCGCGACGTAGGTGAACGGCGCCGAGACGCCCTCGACGCTGCCGCCGACGGTGGTCACCCGCACGGTCGCCTGGCCCGCCGCGTGGACCGGCATCGTGACCTTCAGCTGGGTGTCGGAGACCCGCTGGTACAGGGCGGCCACCCCGCCGACGCTGACCCCGGTGACGCCGCCGAGGTTGGTGCCGGTGACGACCACCGGGGTGGGCAGGTAGGTCGGGCCGCTGGTCACGCTCAGCGAGACGATGGTCGGCGCGGGCGGGTTGACGATCGCGAGCTTGTCGGCGGCGACCGTGGCGCTGATGCCGGACGGGGTCACGACCGTCACGTCGTAGATGCCGGGGACGAGCTTCGCGGGCACGGTGAAGGTGATCGTCGTCGGCGACAGCACCTTCACCTTGGCGGCGGGGTTGGCGCCGATGCGCACCGCGGTCGCGCCGTCGAAGTTGGCGCCGGTGACCGTGAGGACGTCACCGCCGACGACGGACGCGCTCGCGGCGCTGAGGCTCGTCACGACGGGCAGCGGCGGCTGGTACAGGAAGCGCGCCTGCGAGTTCAGCGTGCTGGCCCCGGCGGCGTTGACGACGGTCACGTCGACGGTCCCCTTGGCGTGTGCGGGCGACGTGGCGACCAGGCTGGTGACGCCGTTCGTCTCGACCTTGCGGAACTGGGCAATGGTCTCGCCGAACTTCACCGTCGTGGCGGTGGCCAGGTTGCCGCCGGTGATGGTGACCTCGGTGCCGCCGGTGATCGGCCCGCGGACCTGCGACAGCGTCGACACCGACGGCCGGGGCACGGTGACCTTCGACGGGGTGGTCACGCCGGAGACGGTGTACGCGGCCTGCACGTTGGTGTTGACGAACGCCCAGGCGAGGTGCGCGTCGCCGGCGGCACCCCACGCGGTGCCCCACTGGTTGCGGATCCACACGCCCTCGGCGTCGTACGCGTACGCGGTGACCATGTGCCCGCCGAGGTTGGCGCCGCTGGTCGTCTTGTAGAGCGCGCCGCCGGTCAGGTACATGAAGTCCTTGAAGACCGGCATGCCGATCGCGACCGGCGAGCCGGCGGCGATCGCGGTCTCGACCGCGACCTGCCCGGCGGTGCCCTGGCCCGAGCCGGTCCACAGGGTCTTCCAGCCGGAGACCTTGTAGTTCTTGGCGTTCGCGATCTCCGCGGCGGTCGGCGGGATCGTGTAGTTGGTGGTGCCCTGCAGGTAGTCGTCCTGGGTGTCGACGCCGTTGACGGTGGCCTCGGTCAGCGCCTTCTCCGGCGACAGGCCCGCGTTCGGCGCGCCGCCCTTCTGCACCGACCGCATGTAGAGGTACAGCGGCGCGTACGGGGCGCCGGTCCCGCCGTCGCGCTTCGCGTAGTAGCCCATGATCGAGTGGGCGATGGTCCAGGCGACGCACGAGCCGATCTGGCCCTGGTCGCCGACGGCCGGCAGGTCGGCCTTCACGCTCGCGCTGTCCGGCAGCGTCCCGTACACGCCGGGCTGCGACTTCGCGTTGACCCGGGTGGTCGGCTCGGTGAACCCGCCGACCTTGTGCGGCAGCGCGGCCGGGGTGACCGCCGCGGCCGCCGCCGGGTTCACCGCCACGAGGGTGCCGCCTGCCGCCATCAGCAGGCCGAAGATGGTGCGTGCTCCAGGGTGCATCCGTGCTCCTCGAGGGTCGGTGACCGCGACGTGCGTGCCATCGGCCCCGCCCTCGGCGGCATGAGACGTAATCGGAAAGCCCACCCGGCCGGTGTCCACCGGCCGGATGACACGCGCGCTAGGCTCCGGGGTCGTGCCGGTGATCGTGCTGCTCGCGGCGATGGGGGCCTTCCACGGCCTCAACCCCGGCATGGGCTGGCTGCTGGCGGTCGCCAACGGGGTGCAGGAGCGCAGCCGGGCCGCGGTGCTCCGGGCCCTCGCGCCGATCGCGGCCGGGCACGCCGCCTCGATCTTCGTGGTCGCCGGCCTGGTCAGCGCCCTGCAGTCGGTGGTCGCGACCCGGGTCGTGGCGATCGGCGGCGGCATCGTGCTCGTCGGCTTCGGGCTGTGGCGGGCGGTGTCGCGCCGGCACGTCGGCCCGCCGGGCCTGCACCTGTCCGCCGCGCAGCTGGCCGGGTGGTCGTTTCTGATGTCGAGCGTGCACGGCGCCGGCCTGATGCTCGTGCCCGTGCTGGTCGCCGACCCGCCGCCGGGTCTCGACCACACGCACACCCACGCCGCCTCGGCTCTCGGCGATCCGCTGTGGGCGGGCTTCCTGGCCACCGGCGTGCACACCGCCGCCATGGTCACCGTCGCCGGCGCGATCGCACTCGTGGTCTACCAGACGGTGGGGCTGCGGATCTCCCGGCTGGCCCGCGTCGACCTGGACACCGTCTGGGCGGTGGCACTGGTCGGCGCGGGCCTCGCGACGCTCGCCGCCTCCTACTAGAGGTCCGTGATCCGGAGCTCCTCGCTCAGCGGGTGCGCGCCGGTCGAGGGTAGGCGCAGCCACGCCACCCGGACGGTGCCGCCGGCCCAGCCCACGCCGAGCACGCCGGACCTCTCTCCCCGCGTGACGGGCGTCGTGCCGACCTTCCCGGTCGCGACGTCGATCCTGAACAGGGTCACGACCCCTGCGGGGTCGCTCAGCGCCACCGCGAGGGTGCGGCCGTCGGGCGAGAGCCGCATGACCCGCGTCGCCGCGCAGGGCAGGTATGTGGCGAACAGCTGCTTTCCGGTGTCCAGCGCGACGGCCCTCAGCCCGCATGACGCATGCGGGGCCGCGAGGAGCAGGCCACCCTGGACCGTCAGGCTGTGCGTCTCCCAGGAGGGCACCGGTTCGAGGCCCGTGAGCCGGTGCTCGGCACCCGTCGCGAGGTCGTGGGCCATGATCCGGCCGGGGGTGCGGTACAGGTAGGCGGTCGTCGCGGTGGCGCCGAGGAGCTCGACGTCCTGGCCCTGGACGCGCACCTCCCGCTGCAGGCCGACCTGCCCGCCGGCGTCCAGCACCAGCAGGCGGATCGCGAAGTCGCTGACGTCGGGGCCGTCCTCGCGGCTGACGCCGGGCTTGAGGTTCTTGCCGCCGAGGACCACGGAGCGGCCGTCGTCGAGCGGGACCCAGGCCCGGACGTCGTCGATGATCTCGGGGACGGGGGTGCCGTCCAGCTGCCTGTCGGCACCGAGCTCGTACAGCGCGCGCACCTGCGGGACCGTGACCTGGCCGCCGTTCTTGTCCGGCCCCAGCGCCCAGCCGGCGTTGAGCGGTAGGCGCTGCTTCGGTCCTAGGGTTTCCGGGGCGCTGTCGGCCTGCGTCGTCCTCTGCACCGCGAGCTCGACGGCCGGTCCGCCCGGATTGATCGCGACGACTGCGGTGATGGCCGCCGCGGCCGTCACGGCGACCGCCCCGAGCGCGGCGGTCGTCCTGCGCCTGCGGTTGCGGCGGTGCCTCCGCAGTACAGCATCCAGATCCGAACCCGCGGCGGGCACCGCATCGGCGGCGCGGCGGATCACCTCGGCGATGTCTCCGGTCGTCATCCCTGCTCCTCACCCAGCGACTGGCGCAGCTCGGCGAGGCCGCGCGCCATCCGGCTCTTGACCGTGCCCTCGGCGACGCCGAGCACGGTGGCGGTCTCCACGGTGGACAGGTCCAGCAGGACCCGGCAGACGATCACGGCCCGCTGCGGCAGCGGCAGCCGCCGCAGCGCGGCGAGGGCGCCGGCATGCGTGTCGGGCCCTTCCTTCACGCCGGCGACGGCGCCCGCGTCCGGGTCCGGATACGGCAGCGGGCGCTCCCGCCGGACCTTGCGCCACCAGGAGGTGGCCCAGTTGAGTCCGACGCGGAACGCCCATCCACCCGGGTTGTCGTGGTCACGGACCCGGCCCCAGTGGGCGTAGGCGCGTGCCATCGCCTCGTCCGCGGCCTCGCGGGCCAGCTGCGGATCGCCGAGGGTGACGGCGAGCGCGCGGTAGAGCCGATCGGCTTCGAACCGGTAGAACGACTCGAAGTCGTTGCTTGTCGCGGTCATGACTGGCGTCCCCACAGCACACACACGCCTGGGGGCGCCGATGCGTTCCCTAGCTCTTCAGACTTTTCAGCGCGGCCGCCACGGCGTCGGCGAGGGTCGTGGTGGGGCGGCCGATGAGCGTCGACAGGTCGGCGCCGGGCACGTCGAGGCTACCCGCGGCGATCGACGTGTCGGCCGCGGCCAGCAGCCGCGCGAACTGCTCCGGCAGCCCGAACCCGATCAGCGCCTGCGCGTAGTCGTCGGCCGGCAGGTCCCGGTACTCCACCTTGGTGCCGGACTGCGCGGTGACCTCGGCGGCGAGGTCGGCGAGCGACATGGTGGCGTCACCGCCGACCTCGTAGATCTTCCCCTCGTGCCCCTCGCCGGTGAGCACCGCGACGGCACCCTCGGCGAAGTCCTCGCGGGTCGCGGCGGCGACGCGGCCCTCGCCCGCGGCGCCGAGGATCACGCCGTGCTGCAGCGCGGTGGCCAGGCCGGCCGTGTAGTTCTCGAAGTACCAGTTGTTGCGCAGGAAGGTGTACGGCAGCCCCGACGCGACGATGAGCTCCTCGGTCGCCTTGTGCTCGGGCGCGAGCGGGTTCGCCGACGTGTCGGCCCTGGTGATGCTCGTGTAGACGATGTGGCCCACACCCGCCTTCACCGCGGCGTCGACGACGGCCCGGTGCTGGTCGAGCCGCCGGCCGGCGTCGCTGCTGGAGATGAACAGCAGCCGGTCGGTGCCCTCGAACGCCGGCACGAGCGTCTCCGGCTTGTCGTAGTCGGCCTTCCTGGCGTTACCGCCGGCCTTGGTCGTGTCGCGAACCGCGGCGATCGGGTCGACGCCCCGCTGCCTGAGCTGGTCGACGACCAGGCGGCCGAGCTGTCCGGTGGCGCCGGTGACGGTGATGGTCATGAGAACTCCCTCGTCCTGGTTACTCTCCCACAGTAAGCACTAACTTCTGGAAAGTGCAAACCTTGAGTTACCGTTGTCTCATGTCGTACGAGGAGCTGGTCTTCGACGTCTTCGCCAGGAACTGCACGTCGCGGCCCGTCATGGACACGGTCGCCGGCCGCTGGGGCATCCTGTCGATGGCGGCGCTGCTGGGCGGCACGCACCGGTTCAACGAGCTGCGTCGCCGCGTCGACGGCGTGAGCGAGAAGATGCTGTCGCAGACCCTCCACGCCCTCGAGCGCGACGGCCTGGTCCTGCGCACGGTGCAGAGCACGATCCCGCCCCGGGTCGAGTACAGCCTCACCGACACCGGCCGCCGGATCGCGACGAAGCTCATGGAGCTGATCGACCTCGTGGAGTCCGAGATGCCGGGGATCTCCGCCGCGCAGGCCCGCTACGACGCCCTCTAGCTCCCGGCGTGGGTCTCGATCAGGTCCGCGACCCTCAGCAGCGGCGCGACCTGCCCGGGGATGTTGTCCGGCGCGCCGATCCGCCCCTGGAAGAACGTCAGCAGCTCGTTGCCCTCGACGCTCCAGTCCGGCAGCCACCCGGCGACGTGCTCCGCCACGAGCTGGCCGCCGATCACCGCCCTGACCAGGCTCGGGTCGCTCGCGTTCACCCGGTACGCGCTGTCGAACGCCTCATACCCGATTGCCGTCGCCTTGTCCCCGAACAGCGACCGCCACAGCTTCGACCCGCCGCCCCGCTTGTGCACGGCCACCGTCGGCCGCGGCATCCGCAGCCGCACCACCACCGCGACATGATGGTGCGTGGTCGTCGTGGTGTGCGTCGTCCCGTTGGCATCCGTCGAGGTCGACGAGGTCGTGTGCGAATAGTCGGCAATGCTCACCGGGCGCCCGCCCACCGTCCCGAACAGCGCGAGCGACACACCCCGCCGGTTCCGCCCCGGCATCCGCCGCCCCCAGTCGACCTGCGGCCGCGCCACGACCTGCCAACCGTGCCGCTTCGCCCACACCCGCAGCGCCTCGAGCCGCTCCCGCTCGCGCCGCGCCGACACCACCGCCGTGACGACGATGAGCACGACCGCCACCCCGAAACAGGCGACACCGCCGATGACGATGGCCGAGGAGTCCATACATCCACGCTAAAGTCCCGGTGCCAGTTCCGCTTCCCGGCGCGACGCCACCTGTCGCGCCGCTTGTCCGCTCCGCCCGCGAGGTTCCCCGCATGCACCTGTTCGAGTCCCTGATCGAGCCGGCGGCTGCCCTCACGGTGATCCCGGAAGCCGCCGCGACCCGATCCCACCGCTACGGCGGCCTGCCCGGCCTGCCCCGCGGGACCGACTGGCCCACCCACCACGGCACCCCCATGGTGCTGCTCGCCCGCCTCGACTGCGCCGACCTCGCCGCCGTGCTCCCGGACACCTGGACCCTCCCCCGCACCGGCGAGCTGCTCTTCTTCCACGCCGAGCCCCCGGCTGCCGCCCGGTCCGGGCACTCCTCCACCGCCGACCAGTTCTCCGTAACGGGCCGGTTCAGGGACGGGCAGCCGTTCCCCCGCAACGATTCCGCCACCGGCCCGCAGCAGTTCTTCCGAGACGAGTCCTCCGCCGCGGGCCGGTCCGGGGACGCGCAGCCCTCCACCGCCGACCGGTTCAGGAACCCGCCGCCGTCCTCCCGCTCCCGCTCCCGCTCCCGCGACGAGTCCGCCGCCGGCCGGTTCGTCGGCGCACAGCCGTTCCCCGGCGAGGAGCGCTCCACCGCCGACCGGTTCGAGGACCTGCGGCCGCTCCTCCGCGACGGGTCGTCCACCGCCGCGGAGGGCCGGTTCGGCGACGCCCTCGACGACGGCTGCCGGGTCCTGCACGTCCCCGCCGGGCTGCCCCCGCGCCCCGCACCGCCGGGCACCTGGGTCGTCCCGCCGCTGTGCCTGGCGGCGGACCGGGTGGGGTCCGTCCCGCCGTACGACGCGCCCGCCCTCGCCCACGTCTTCGCCCTCGACCCGGTCGCCGCGATGACCGCCCGCGAACACGCCGAGGACACCGCCGGCCGGCCGCCCCGCCACCAGGTGCTCGGCTGGCAGCGGGACGCGTTCCTGCACCTGCCGGGCCTGTGCCCGCTCCTCCAGCTGGAGGCCGAGCCGGGCACCGCCTGGGGCGAGGTCGTCAACGTCTCCTTCTGGCTCCCCGAAGCCGACCTCGCCGCCGGCCGCCTCACCGCCGCCCGCCGCTACCTCGAGATCGCGTAACCCGACCGCACTGCCTCGCCACCGGTCCGCCTCACCGCCACGACCTCAAGGCCGCACCGCCGCCCGCCGCCACCTCGAGATCGCGCGGCCCGACCGGCACGCCCACGCCACCGGCCACCTCACCGCCACGACCTCAAGGCCGCACCGCCGCCCGCCGCCACCTCGAGATCGCGCGGCCCGACCGGCACGCCCACGCCACCGGCCACCTCACCACGT
>NZ_JBFANF010000014.1:157448-213620 GCF_040674675.1 Dactylosporangium sp. NPDC049742
GCCACGACCTCAAGGTCGCGGCGCCCCGACCGGCCGGTCTGCCACCGGGGGCTGCCCCACCGCCGCGACCTCAAGGCCGCATCGCCCGACCGGCCGGCCCCGCCACCGGCCGCCGCTTCCTTGAGATCGCGTCGCCCCGACCGGTGCGGCCTCGCTGTCACCTCACCGCCAAGAGCGCCTCCAGGGCTTCCCCCGTCGCGGGGTGGTCGGCGAGCAGCGCCCGCACGGCGGACGGCCCCGGACCAGCCGAGCCTGCGGCGGATGCCTGGCCCGGACCGGCGGGCGCCGCGAGTAATTCGAGGTCTGACCAGCCGGGGCTCTCGCCGCCGGCACCCGGAATCCCGAGCAGGCCGGCGACCCCGTTCGCCGCGGACGGGTGCCCGGCGAGCAGCCGCATGACCGGCACGGCCGCGTCCCAGCGCTCCGACCCGGGCCCGAACCCGTCGCCGCCTCCGACCAGGTCACCGAGGCCGCCGAGGGCACCGCCGCCGTGGGCCGCGGCACCCGGGGCGGGCGCGGCGGCGGTCCACGGCGGGACCCAGGCGTCGACGGCGGGCAGGCTGCCGGGGAACGTCCGACCGGCCTCCCGGATCAGGACGGGCACGAGCTCGCCCGCCTGGTCGCGCAGCGTGGTGATGAGCGTCGGGAGCCACGGCAGCAGGACCGGGTCGGGCAGGTGGGCGAACGCGTCCGACATCACCTCGACCACGAACGCGGCCAGCTTCGGCACCGGCTCCAGCGCCTGGACGAACCCGCTCAGGTACTGCGGGAACGTCGGCACCACGAGCGGGTTGCCCAGCAGGTCGGCGCAGCGGGCCCGCAGGTCCGCCAGGGGCAGCAGGCCGAGCTGGTGCTGCGCGGCCCAGAGCAGCGCGACCTTTGCCGGCGACTCGGGGTGCGACTGCCGGACGGCGAGCTCCAGCTGGGCCCGGTCGCAGCCGAGCGACAGCGCCAGGCCCTCCATGGTGAAGAGGAAGCCGAGCATCGCGCCGACCTGCCGGACCCCGGTCTCGTCGTCGACGAACGCGGTCGGCAGGAGCGTGCAGTAGTGCGCGTAGCCGGTGGTGACGAACGACGCGCACCACGACGGCAGCTCCGGCTCGGTCGACCGGTAGTGCGCGAGCAGCCGGCGGATGCGGCGCAGGACGTCGGGGGCGTCGTCGACGGTGCGCTCGGCGGCGAGCAGCTCGACGGCCCGCGCGCCGAGCTCGTCGGTGAACCTGCGGCTGCCGAGGAACAGGATCGAGTCCTCGACGGCGCGCAGGGCGACGGCGGCGGTCGCGTCGGGCGCGTACACGGATCGGCGGAGCCTGCGCTCCACGACCTGTTCGACGGTGACGCCCTCATAGCCCAGCTCGATGATGTACCGCTGGTGCTTGCCGATCGAGAGGTCCCAGCTCTCCTGGACCGACCGCTCGCCGAGCCGTCGCGAGCCCATGATCGGCCGGACGGCGCCGTCGGGCAGCAGGTACCGCAGCATCCACAGCAAATGGGAGCAGGGAACCAGCTCGGGCTGCCCGTTGAGGTCGAGCAGCGCCCGCTGCACCGTGTTCTTGCGCAGGTCGAGGCCGATCGGGGCGAGCCGGTCGTAGACGTCGCGAGCCAGTGGCGGCAGGGCCTCGTAGCCGACCTGGCCGACGCGGTCGCCGCCGAGCAGGATCTCGCAGAGCCGCCGCACGTCGCGCCGGCCCGGGACCACGTCCTTCTCGATGCAGGTGACGGCCGCGTCCTGGAAGTCGTACGGCGTGGGCCGCGCCCGGTTGCGCATGCCGGCGAGCAGGATCGACGTCTCGAAGACGGCGATCGCGTCGGCGGTGCTGGCGAGGTACCCGTTGCGCCGGGCCAGCCGGACGATGTCGACGGACCAGCCGAGCAGCTCCTCCTCGTCGAACCCGTGCAGGTCGGGCGGGCTGGCCAGGAACTGGGTCAGCTGGTCGGCGACGGGAGCCGCCTCGACCGGCGCGGCGGCCGGCCGGGCGGGCTTCTTCTTGCTGCCGCGCTGCCCCTCGAGCTGGAACGTGGCGAGCTTCGACCGGCTGACCGCCTTGGCCCAGGTCGCCGCCGCGATCGACACCGAGCCGGAGGCGAGCCCGAACTGGCCTTCGATCGCCGAGTGGCTGGACGGGATCAGCCCGTACAGCCACTTCGTCGCGGTGCGTGGGCTGATCTCGAACGGCGCCGCGTCCGGTCCGGTGCCGAACTGCTCGACCCGGCTGGCGGCGTGGAAGGCGCCGCACACGTACAGGCAGTCGGCCCGGTCGACGCCGGAGGTGGCGAGGTGCTCGCGCATGCGGGTCCACATGTAGCGCTCGCGGTCCTCGTCGACCGTGACCCGGTCGGTGTCGCTGGGCGCCAGCCGCCGGAAGAGGCTGCCGATCAGCACCATGACCTGCCGGTACGTGGCGTAGTCGGCGTCGACGAGCGGCTGCTCGACGTACTGGTCCCACCACTCCGACCAGTGCCGCACCTTGCCGTGGTGCAGCAGGTGCGTCTCCAGCTCGGCGAAGCGCGGCCGCAGGTCGCCGATCTCGATGCCGACCGCGTCGCCGTGCAGCGCGCCGGCGTCCTCGGCGTCCGACGCGTCGGCCTCGGACGGCGCGACACCCGACCCGGCGCCGGACGGCTCGGCGTCGGCCGGGGCTTCCTCGCCGGACGCGCCGGAGGTGCGCGGCTGCCACTGGAAGACGTGGTCGGTGGAGCGGTCGACCAGCACCAGCTCGACGCCGGGGGTCTCCAGCGCGTACGCGATCGCCTGGTACTCGGCGGAGGCTTCAGTGATCGGCGCGATGACGCTGAGCGGCCCCCAGTCCTTCGGGAACGTGTCCAGCTCCGACGCGAACGCCTGCAACGCCACCGGCAGCCGGCAGTTGCGCAGCTCCGTCAGCAGCGGGGCCAGGTCCTCGCACAGCTCCAGGTAGATCACCTTGGGCTGCTTCTCGCGCAGCCTGCGGACCATGGCGAGGGCGGACGCCGGCGAGTGGTGGCAGACCGGGAAGATCTCCAGCTCTTCGCGCAGCGCCCGGTCGACGTCGTCCACGATCCCGGAGAGGATCCCGGGCACGGCGCCGGGCGAGCCGGCGAACGCGGTCGCCGCCTCGACGAGCTGCTGCCGCAGGGCCCCGAACGGCTCGCTCATGACAAGGTGGCGATCGCCTCGCGGCCGCCTTCGAGGAAGGCCGGCCATTCCCCGCCGTCCTGCTTGCTGCGCGGCTCGACGACGCCGTGCCAGTACTTGTTGAGGATCGCGAGGTCCTCGGGGCTGCGGCGGGCGAGCGACCCGACGAGCGAACCGGCGAGGGTCTGCGCCCGCAGGGTCCGGTCGCCGAAGAACGTGCTGTGCAGGATCGCGTCCTCCAGCACGCCGATCTGCTCGGCGGTCGACAGCGCCGACTCGAGCTTCTCGTCGTCACTGGTCGCCGATGCCGCCGCGGTACGGAGGTCGGCGAAGCTCTGCAGCAGGATGTCGAGCAGGTTGGGCGGCACGTCGAGCTCGATCTGGTGCCGGCGCAGCAGCTCCGTGGTGCGGAACCGGACGATCTCCGCCTCGCTGCGCTTGTTGGTCACGACGGGGATGCGCACGAAGTTGAACCGACGCTTGAGGGCCGAGGACAGGTCGTTGACCCCGCGGTCCCGGCTGTTCGCGGTCGCGATGATCGAGAAGCCGGGCTGCGCGAACACGATGTTGTCGTCGTCGAGCTCGGGGATCGACACGTACTTCTCGGACAGGATCGAGATCAGCGCATCCTGCACGTCGCTGGTGGAGCGGGTCAGCTCCTCGAACCGGCCGATGACGCCCCGCTCCATCGCCGTCATGATCGGCGACGGGATCATCGAGGCGCGGGACTGGCCCTTGGCGATGACCATCGAGACGTTCCACGAGTACTTGATGTGGTCCTCGGTCGTGCCGGCGGTGCCCTGCACGACGAGCGTCGAGTTGCGGGAGATGGCCGCCGCGAGGAGCTCGGCGAGCCAGCTCTTGCCGGTGCCGGGGTCGCCGATGAGCAGCAGGCCCCGGTCGGACGCGAGCGTCACGATGCTGCGCTCGACGAAGCTGCGGTCGCCGAACCACTTCTGCGAGACCTCACGGTCGAGGCCGTCCGCGCGCTCCGAACCGAGCACGAACAGGCGGACCATCTTGGGGCTCAGCCGCCACGAGAACGGCTTCGGCCCGTCGTCGATCGACTCGAGCCAGTCGAGCTCATCGGCATACTTGACCTCGGCGGGGGCGCGGAGCATGTCGGTCATGTCGGGTCTCCTATGCGAGGAAGTTCTTGAGTTCGGTGATGAGCTTGCGGATGTGGCCGGAGATCACGGGCGTGCCCATGTCCTTGAAGCGCTGCCGGAACCACGGGTTGACGCTCTGCTGGCCGCCGCTGCTGACGGAGCCGATCGGGATGAACCTGACGCCGGAGCGGTGCACCGCCTGGATGCCTTCCAGCAGCGGCTGCGACCGGTCGAACTCGTAGAAGTCCGAGATCCAGACCATCACCGTGTTGCTCGGGTCGGCGATCTTCGGACGGGCCATCGCCATCGCGACCGGCCCGTCGTTGCCGCCGCCGAGCCGCGTGCGCAGCAGCACCTCGAACGGGTCGTGCACCCACGGCGTCAGGTCCAGCGCCCGCGTGTCGTAGGCGATCAGGTGCACGTCGACCTTCGGCAGCCCCGCGAAGATCGACGCGAGGATGGTGCAGTTGACCATCGAGTCGACCATCGAACCGGACTGGTCGACCACGACGATGAGCCTCGCCGGCGTGGTGCGCTTCGCGGTCTGCCGGTAGAAGAGGCGGTCGACGTAGAGCCGCTCGTCGTCGGGGCTCCAGTTGGTCAGGTTCTTCCAGATGGTGCGCTCGAGGTCGAGGTTGCGATAGACCCGCTTCGGCGGCACCGACCGGTCGATCACGCCGGCGCTGCTCTGCTGCACCTGGGTCCGCAGCACCTCGGCGACCTCGTCCACGAACCGGCGGATCAGCGCCTTCGCGTTGGCGAGGGCGACGCCGGACAGGTTGCTCTTGTCGCGCAGCAGCTGCTCGATGAGCGACATGCTCGGCGTCAGCTGCTTGGCGAGCGCCGGGTTGGCCAGGACCTCCCGCAGGTGCATCCGCTTGACCAGGTCGCCTTCGAGCCCGCCGAGCACCCCGGCGAGCCCGCCGGCGTTGGGCTTGCCGCGCAGCTCCCCGGGGTTCATGCCGAGCGCCCGCTCGAACCACCCCGCGTCGGCCTGCCAGTTGGCCAGCTGCCCGGCGCTCACGCTGCCGCTGCCGGTCGCGAACACGTTGATCAGCAGCTTGGACACCAGCGCCGCCCGCCGCACCTCGTCCCCCGCCGCGCCCGCTGCCGCCTCCACAGAGCTGCCCGGCGCCGTGCCTGACGGGGTGGTCGGCGCGCCCGCCGAGACGGTCGACGCGCCAGCTGGGGTGGTCGACGCGACGGCCGAGGCTCCCGGCGCCCCCGGGGCAGTATCGGCCGAAGCGCCGGGCGTCTCGCTGGCCGAACCGCCTGGGGTCGCGGCCGTCGGGGTGCCTGGCGACGCCTCTGGCCCGGTGCCCTCCGATTCGCTCTCCCCGGCACCCGCCGAGGGTTCTGCCCTCTTGGCCGTCGGGGTGCCCGATGGCGCTCCTGGTGCGGCGCCCGCCGGAGTGTCTGAGGGCGAGGCCGGCGAGGCACCCGGGCCGGTGGCCAGGGTGGGGTCGGCCGGGGTCATCAGGCCGTCGAAGGCGCCGGCCAGCTCGGGGTGGCGCTGGACCAGGTTGTCGACGGAGACGGCCGGGTCGAGCAGCGCCGGGGGCAGGCCGATGTCCTCGACGATGGCGACGCTCGCCGCCTCCAGCGCCTGTTGCTCGTCGGTCTGGAAGACCCGGGACAGCATCCGCCAGTAGAGGACCTGGCGACGGTTCTCGTCGCTCATCGGCGCAGCAACCTTCCGGCCCGCTCGCGGAGGACCGCGACCGCGTCGCCGGCCGCGGCGGCCGCCTTGACGACCTTCGGGTCGGTGGGGCCGAGCGCCCAGTCGGTGGTGTGGGTCGCCACGGGCTGGCGCTTGACCATGGTGAGGACCGCGACCGGCTGCAGCGACCAGCCGCCGTCCCACCGCAGCAGGCCGATGCAGGCCTGCGAGGCGGCGACGAGCTGCGGGGTCAGCGGGCCGCACGACGGCAGCCGCGTCGTGTCGACGGCGATCGTCTGGTCTCCGAGCGTGAACGTGCCACCGTCGGCCGCATAGCCCTCGACGAGGACGGGCTCGCCGATGCGGGCCGGGTGGCGCTCCAGCGGCGGCACCGCCGGTGCGACCGCGCCGGGCAGCAGCACCCGGGCGGTGGCGAACGGGTCCGCGGGCGGCCCGGCCTTGGCCTGCGCGTCGCTCCAGACCAGGTCGCCGCTGTCGAGCAGCGGCAGGTCGGTGACGTCGAGGGTCAGCCGCTCCGCGAGGGCGCCGAGCAGCACGGGATGCGCCGCGAACAGCCGCCACACGGCCGGCCCGACGATCGTGTCGACCTTCGGCGCGGCGACGCTGGTGCGCACGAGGCGCGGGGCGGCACCGGGGGTCTCGAGGATGCCGTGCACCTGAATCTGCACGGCGGTCGCGTGCTCGTGGACGTCGGCGCCGAGCAGCAGGAGCCGGCCGCTGACCGGCTCGGACGCGGTGGCCCGGCCGCCGTCCTGGGCCAGGAGCATCGCGCGGCTCCACAGGTCGCCCCACCGCCGCAGCGGCAGCCGGTCCATGGTGGCGATCGGGCTGCACGCGCGCAGCTCCGCGGCGAGCCCGTCGAGCAGCGTCGCGAGGCGACGCAGCCGCGGCTCGGCGAGGGTCGCCGCGATGATCTGGCCGGCGGTGGTGACCAGGTCGTGGTCGACGCCGCGCCAGCCGGTGATGGCGAGCTCCCGCAGCCAGGAGCGGCTGCCCGCGAGCAGGTTGCCGACTGCTCTGATGCCGTCCGGGTCGTCGCCGGTGCGGGCGGGCCACTCCAGCCGGGTGCGGCCGAGCGCCGCGTCGGCCTGGGCGAGCAGCGCGTCGTGGACGGCGCCGAACAGCGCCGACCTGGCACCGGCCAGGGCGAGCAGGTGCTCGTCGGAGATCGACCCGGCGGCGATCTTGTCGGCGGCCTCGGCGACCCGGTCGCGCAGCGGGCTGCCGGCGAACGCGTCGGCGAGGCCCGTGAACACGGACGGAGCGACCCTGGCGAGCCCGTCGGCGAGGGCCTGGTCGACGGAGCCGGCCAGGTCGAGGGCCTCGGGCACGCCCGGGGCGGGGTCGGCGAGCAACGCGCCGAGCTGGGTCTCGAGCATCAGCGGACCACCCGACAGGGCGCGAGACAAATCGAACAGCGCATCATCGGGCCGCCCCGACCGACGGGAACCAGTGCAGCTCGGGCACGGGCTGCGTGGTGTCGGGCAGCTCCAGATAGGCCAGGTGGCGCAGGAAGCTGCTGAACACGGTCGCCGCGGGGGACGGCTCGTGGTGCGCGCGCAGCGCGCCGGCGAGGCTCGCGCCCGGCTCGGCGTCGATGCGCAGATAGCGGGCGACCCGGTCGGCGCCATACTGCAGCACCGCCTCGTCGAGCAGCGCCTGCAGGTGCTTGCACGGATAGGACCCGCGCAGCCCGCCGCAGGGGCGGTTGTTGTTGGTGCTGCAGCTCAGGCCGTGGCTGCCGGCCCCGATCGAGGAGACATAGACCCGCTCCACGTCGGAGCCGCTCGACACGACCCCCTGCAACCGCCCGTCGGCAAGCTCGACGAACGGCACCTTGGCCAGCTTGCGGGGCTTCACCGGCGGGATGATGGGCGCTACCGAGCGCCGCTCAACGTCCACAGGCCATCGACCTCCAGCGTCGGACGATCCTTGACGCCGGTAGTTCTACAGCATCGGTACGACAAAATTTCCGACGGCGGCCTTCAAGCAGCTCGGGACGTCCTCGGCATGGTACGGCCATTCATCTTGTTCAATATTGGCGAGGAAGTTGGCGTAGACGGCGGCGCCGAGCAGCGGGGCCACGGGGCGCAGCAGCGTCACCGCCCGTGACGGGTCGCAGCCGGGCACGGCGGCGCGCCACAACGAGGACCACCGCGCCAGCAGCGCCTCGGACGACTCGAGACCGCCGCACAGCCGGAGGATGTCGAACCCGGGATGCCCGAGGTAGGCGTCGCCCCAGTCCAGCACCGCCGGCGGTACATGAGCCGCAGAACGAACGTTGCCGGGGTGGAAGTCACCGTGGACGAGCGTCTCCGGCACCCCGCACGCGGCCACGGCCGCCAGCCGCGTGGGCAGCGCGTCGAGGACCGCCTCGAGCCCGTCGATCCGGTCGAGCCAGGGGGTGGCGGCCGCGGTGATCTGCTCCAGGAGGAGGTCGCCCCGGCGGTCGAGGATGCCGGGCAGCACCGGCCGGTCCCGCAGGAACCGCAGCTGGAGTTCGTGCAGCAGGTCGACCATCGGCAGCCGGTCGGCCTCGGGCGCGCCGAAGCGGTCCTCGCCGTCCAGGTGCGACAGGAGCTGGCGGCCCTCGCCGTCGGCGGCGAGCAGGGTCGGCGCGGCACCGGGCGCCACCGCGTTGAGCCAGCTCAGCACGGCGGTCTCGGCGCGCAGGAAGGCGGGCAGCTCCTTGAGCCACACCGTGCCGCCGCCGGTCTCCAGCCGCCACAGCGACGACAGGTTCCAGGTCTTCACCTGCACCATGTCCGAAATTTCGGAAATATGTGACGAAGCCCATTCGAGTGACCGGGCAGGCCCGCCCACCGCCGCATACGGAGCACGCAACGGATGCGACGACAACATGCCGGAGAACGGCAGCACGCCCGCGGGCGCGGAAGGCACGGAAGCGAGATACGTGACCGACCCGCCCGGCTGCTCCGGCAGCGACGTGGACAGCAGCCGCAGCACGGTGACCGTCACCCCGAACCGTGCACGGGCGGCGGAGACCACCGACGCGATCTCCGACCACCACGGTATCTCGACCTCGAACGGCGGCAACGCGCCGAGCACGTCGCCGCCGGACGAGACGAGCACAAGGGAGACGGTCCTCATGTCACAGCATGCTGGCGTGCGCGGCGACCAGCCGCCATCCGGTTTCCTCGGCGAAGGCCCAGGTCCGCGTGTACCGCATCCGCGCCGCGAACGAGGTGCCCTTGAACGTGCCGGCGAGCTGACCCAGGAAGCAGGTGACCCCGGTCCGGTCGTGGACGAGGACGATCAGGTCCTCCTCCTCGACCTTCGTGACCTTCTGCTCGCCGGAGCGGTGCAGGTGGAGGTCGTCGCCCTTGCCGTACAGCAGCCCGTCGGAGCCGGTGAAGACCAGGCGCTCGTCGAGCACCTCGTCCAGCACCGCGACGTCGCCGGCCAGCTGCGCGGCCTGCAGGCGGCGCTCGGCGGCCCGCAGGCCGTCCTCCGACGGGGCCGTCACAGCGAGCGCGCCAGGCGGTCCGCGACCAGGCGGGTGAAGCGCGCGGGATCCGCGAGCTCCCCGCCCTCGGCGAGCAGCGCCACCCCGTACAGCAGCTCCGCGGTCTCCACGAGCCCCTCGTCGTCAGGCGCGGCCGAGAACGCCGAGCGCAGCCCCGTGACCAGCGGATGCGTCGGGTTCAGCTCCAGGATCCGCTTGGTGCGCGGCAGTTCCTGCCCCATCGCGCGGTACATCTTCTCCAGCGTCGGCGTGATGTCGTGCTCGTCGCCGACGATGCAGGCCGCCGACGTGGTGAGCCGCGAGGACAGCCGCACGTCCTTCACGTCGTCCTGGAGCTTCTCGCCGAGCCACTGGAGCAGCGGCGCGAACTCCTCCTGCTGCTCGGCCGGCGTCTCCGTGGCGCCGAGGTCGACCTGCCCCTTGGCGATCGACTGCAGCTGTTTGCCGTCGAACTCGGTGATCCGCTCGACCCACACCTCGTCGACGGGGTCGGTGAGGATCAGCACCTCGTAGCCCTTGGCGAGGAACGCCTCCATGTGCGGCGAGTGCTCGACCATGGCCCGCGACTCGCCGGTCATGTAGTAGATGTCCTTCTGGTCCTCCTTCATCCGCGACACGTAGTCGCGCAGCGAGGTCAGCTCGCCGGACGCGGTCGACGGCAGGAGAAGCAGGTCGAGCAGGGCGTCGCGGTTGTCGGCGTCGTCGATCAGGCCTTCCTTGAGTGCCCGGCCGAACTCGCTCCAGAACCCGAGGTACTTCTCCTTGGACTCGCGCATCTCGGTCAGCGTCGAGAGCACCTTCTTCACCAGGCGCCGCCGCACGACCTGGATCTGCCGGTCCTGCTGCAGGATCTCGCGGGAGATGTTGAGCGACAGGTCGTGGGCGTCGACGACCCCCTTCACGAAGCGCAGGTACTGCGGGGTCAGCGCCTCGCAGTCGTCCATGATGAAGACGCGCTTCACGTAGAGCTGCACGCCGCGCTTGCCCTCGCGCATGAACAGGTCGAACGGCGCCCGCGACGGGATGAAGAGCAGGGCCTCGTACTCGAACGTGCCCTCCGCCTTCATGTGGATCGTCTCGAGCGGATCGGTCCAGTCGTGCGAGACGTGCTTGTAGAACTCGTGGTACTCCTCGTCGCTGACCTCGCTGCGCGGCCGCGCCCAGAGGGCCTTCATCGAGTTGAGCGGCGTCTCGGCGTCGCCGAGGCGGATGGGCCAGGCGATGAAGTCCGAGTAGTGCTTGACGATCTCGCGGATCTTCCGGTCCGCGGCGTAGTCGTGCAGCTGGTCGTCGGGGTCCTCGGGCTTGAGGTGCAGCGTCACCGAGGTGCCCTGCGGCGCGTCGTCGACGGGCTCGATCTCGTACGTGCCCTCGCCGGCGGACTCCCAGCGGGTGCCGCCCTTCTCGCCGGCCCGCCGGGTCACCAGGGTGACCTTGTCGGCGACCATGAACGTCGAGTAGAACCCGACGCCGAACTGCCCGATCAGCTCCTGCTTCGCGGCGGCGTCCTTCGACTCGCGCATCTTGCGCAGCATCTCGGCCGTGCCCGACTTCGCGATCGTGCCGATCAGCTGGACGACGTCGTCGCGGGACATCCCGATCCCGTTGTCCCGGACCGTCAGCGTCCGGTCCTCGGCCGAGACCTCGAGGGAGATGTGCAGGTCGGAGGTGTCGGCCTCCAGATCCTTGTCGATCAGCGACTCGAGGCGGAGCTTGTCCAAGGCATCGGACGCGTTGGAGATCAGTTCCCGCAGGAAGATGTCCTTGTTCGAGTAGATCGAGTGGACCATCAATTGCAGGAGCTGCCGCGTCTCGGCCTGAAACTCCAGCGTTTCGCTGCTCACCTGAAATCCCCTTCCGTAAAGATGCCGCAGAAAAGAATACGTGGACGCTGGGGTAGAAAGGTGACCATGCGGCAGTACCTGCTCAGCGTGATCGAGCCAAGCGAGGGTGAGCCTCCGTCGCCGGCGGAGATGGCGGCGATCGACGCGGACGTGACCGCGTTCGACCGGGAGGTGCGCGAGGCCGGCGTGTGGGTGTTCTCCGGCGGCCTCCTGCCGCCGTCGACGGCGACCGTGCTGCGGCCGGGCTTCGTCAGCGACGGCCCGTTCGCCGAGGGCAAGGAGCATCTCGGCGGGTTCTGCGTCATCGCCGTCGAGGACCGCGCGGCCGCGCTGGCGTGGGCGGACAGGCTGATGCGCGCCTCGCGGCTGCCGATCGAGGTCCGGCCCTTCCGTTGACCTCGGTGGAGCGGGTCTTCCGGGAGCAGTACGGGCGAGCCGTCGCCGTCCTGGTCGGGCTCCTCGGCGACATCGACCTCGCCGAGGAGGCGGTGCAGGAGGCGTTCGCCGCGGCCGTCACCCACTGGGCCGCGGAAGGCCCGCCGCCGAGCCCCGCCGGCTGGATCATCACCACCGCCCGCAACCGGGCGATCGACCGGCTGCGCCGGGAGGCCAAGCGCTCCGGGAAGCACCAGGAGGCGGCGCTGCTGCACGGGCCTCCGGAGGAGGGTCCCGACCTGCTCCGGCTGATCTTCACCTGCTGCCATCCGGCGCTGTCGATGGGGGCGCAGGTGCCACTGGCGCTCCGGCTGCTCGGCGGGCTGTCCACCGTGGAGATCGCGCAGGCGCTGATCGTGCCCGAGACGACCGTCGCACAACGCATCGTGCGGGCGAAACAGAAGATCCGCGACGCCGGCATCCCCTACCGGGTGCCGTCGGACGAGGAGCTCCCCGCGCGGCTGCCGCCCGTCCTCGCCGTCATCTATCTGATCTTCAACGAGGGGTACACCGCCGGCTCCGGCGAACGGCTCGTCCGCGACGACCTGTGCGCGGAGGCGATCCGGCTCGGCCGCCTGCTGCACCGGCTGCTGCCCGACGAGCCCGAGGTCACCGGGCTGCTCGCGTTGATGCTGCTCATCGAGGCGCGGCGACCCGCGCGCACCGGGCCGGACGGGGCGCTCGTCCTGCTGCGCGACCAGGACCGTGGCCAGTGGGACGCCGGCCTCATCGCGGAAGGCCACAGGCTCGTCAGACGGTGTCTGGAGCTCGACCGGCCCGGCGTCTACCAGCTGCAGGCCGCGATCAACGCCGTCCACACCGACGGGCCCGGCACCGACTGGCTTCAGGTGTTGCGCCTGTACGACCAGCTGCTGCACCTGTCACCCACACCGGTCGTGGCGCTCAACCGTGCGGTCGCCGTCGCCGAGGTGACCGGCCCGGCGGCGGCGCTGGCCCTGGTCGAGGCCCTCGATCTGCCCGACTACCACGTGTTTCACGCCGTGCGGGGTGATCTGCTGGGCCGGCTCGGCCGCGTCGCCGAGGCGCGGGAGGCGTTCGGCCGGGCCGCCGCATTGGCCGGCAACGATGTGCAGCGGGCATACCTTATGACGCGTCGCACTTGAAGAACCGTGACAACCGGTGGCACGCTCGAATGGTGAACCACGCAGCCTTGGCCGAGCTCCTCGCGATCACCTTCATGGTCGCCGTCCTCGCCCTTGCGATCGTCGCGGTCCCGGCACCGAAGCGTCGCGACGGCGGCGACGCGCGCGGGATGAGCGCCGACCCGCGCGCGTGGCGCGGCGTCTTCTACGTCAACCCGGATGACCCTGCGCTGTTCGTGCCGAAGCGGCAGGGCGTCGGGTGGACACTCAACTTCGGCCACAAGTGGACGTGGCGGCTGGTCTGGTTGATGATCGGCTCACTGGTGGCGTCCGTGGTGCTCAGCACGGCCCTGTCGCGGGACTGACGCTCACTCTTCGGCCGCTTCAGCCACGGGCCGCCCGGCGCTCTCGCCGAGGCGGGCGGCCAGCGCGCGCACCTCGTCGCGCAGCGCCTCCGGGCGCCTGATCGTGAAGTCCCAGCCGAGGCCGGCCAGCATCCGCGCCATCCCGTCGAGACGCTCGGCGCGGCAGGTCAGCAGCACGCCGTCCGGGTGCGCGGCGAGCGTCCCGACCGCCGGCGGGATCCGGCTCGCGGCGTCGGCGAGCTCCGCGCGCAACACCACCTCCACCTCGTGCCGGAACGGCACCGCCGCCAGTTTCCGCAGCACGTGCGCCACGGCGTCGAAGTCGGGCGGCGGCTCGAAGTACACCTGCAGGCTCGTGATCGACCGGATCCGGTCCAGCCGGAACGTGCGGATCTCGCCGCTGCGGTGGTCGTGCCCGGCGGTGTACCACCGTCTGTTGTGGACGACGACGCCATACGGGTCGAAGTCGCGCTCGGTGTCCTCGTCGCGCCACGACCGGTACGCCAGCCGGACCCGCCGGTGCGCGCGGGTCGCCTCGCCGAGCGCGAGCAGCTGCTCAACAGGCGCCTTCTTCTCAGCGTGTACGGCGGTGAACCCCAGCGTCTCGCGGACCGCCTGGACCCGCTCGCGCAGCCTGGCCGGCAGGACCCGCTCGACCTTCGCCAGCGCCGCCGGCGCCCCCACCCCCTGCCGTTCCGCGGCCAGCAGGCCGAACACCACCGACACCGCCTCGTCGTCGGTCAGCATCAGGGGCGGCAGCTTGTACCCGGGCAGCAGCCGGTAGCCGCCATACCGCCCGCGCTCCGCCTGCACCGGGACGCCCAGGTCGGCGAGGGTGGTGGCGTACCGGCGGACCGTGCGGCCGTCGACCTCCAGGCGGCGCGCCAGCTCGGGCCCGGTCAGGCCGGGCTGCGCCTGGAGCAGCTCCAGCATCGCGAGCACCTTGCCGGTGGACATGTTCTTCTTCTTATCAGGGCGTGATCCGCCCGGATATCGTCTTACGGTCGTGGCATGACGCACTTCATCCTTGTTCCCGGCATGTGGCTCGGCGGTTGGGCCTGGGACGCGGTCGCCGCGCCGCTGCGCTCCGCCGGCCACGACGTGACCGCGCTGAGCCTCGACCTGCGCGCGGGCGCCACCCTCGACGACCACATCTCGCAGGTCACCGCCGCCGTCGCGGACGCCGCGGAGACGGTGCTGGTCGGGCACAGCTACGGCGGGCTGCCGGTCCGCGGCGCGGCGGACCGTTTGAAGGTTTCACGAGTGATCTATGTGGACAGCGGCCCTCTGCCGGACGGCGTCTCGCAGGCCGACGTGTCCCCGCCGGCCTCCCCTGACGGCGTGTTCATCCCGCCGCCGTCGTTCGACCCCGCTGACGACCCGGTGCAGTTCGCCGGCCTGCATCCGGCACAGTTCTCCCGCGCCGTCCCGCACCCGCTGGCCAGCGCGTTGTCGCCGCTGCGGCTCTCGTCCGCGGCGCAGCCGCCGACCGACCTGATCTGCTCGACGTTCGCCGTCGCCGACGTCCAGCAGATGATCGACGGCGACCATCCCTTCTTCGCCGGCCTTGACCGCGGCGACTACCGGGTCCACGGGCTGCCGACCGGCCACTGGCCGATGCTCAGCCGCCCGGCGGACCTGGCCGCTGTGATTTTGTTTTCCGCAGGTCGGCACGGGGATTGACGGTGTGTGCGGCGATTTTTTGTCGGGGGGTGGGTGCAGACTGCTGGCATGGGTCCGGGGAGTCGTGGTCGTAGCCACAAACGCAGGCACCGTCAGCAGTCTGTCCACCGCCGCACGCCGCACCGGCGCGCTCCTTCGACCGCGGCCGGTCCGCCGGGTCTCTTCGCCGCGGTCGTGGGCGACGTCGACCCTCTCCTGCGGCGCATCCTCGGCGGGCCCGCCGCCCTGGTCCCCGACGACGACCCGACCGACGCCGAGTTCGCGGGCGCCGCGTTCGTGTCGATGGCCGCCCTCACCATCGGCGACCCGATGGCCCACGTCACGGCCGGCAGCACCCTCGAGGCCGTCCTGCTCTCCGACGTGATCCCCAGCTTCGAGCGCGCCACCACCCCCATGGCCCCAGCCGTCGTCCTCGGCCTCGGCAGCGTCGCCGGCGGCCGGGTCGCCGCCGCGTCCGCCGCCGCCGTCGAGCGCATGGTCGCCGCCGGCGCCCGCCGCCCCGTCTGGTCCCCTGAGCTCGCCGGCCCTCAGCGCGCGGGCGGCTGCCACCGCCTCGTCGCCGCCGACGGCACCGTCGCCGGCCTCGGGTTCTCGGTCGCCCGCGCCGGCTGGGCCCGCTCCGTCGAGTGCTATCTCGACCGCGAGGACGGCCGCCTCACCCGCACCTACCTCACCTTCCTCGTCGGCGTCGGCTCCCCCGCCCACGAGCAGCAGCTCGGCGTCCGCCGCCACCTGCACGAGGCCATCCGCGCCGTCCGCGAGGACGTCCCGCCCGCCGCCTTCCGCACCTTGGTCGAGGACGCCCTGCAGCGCAGCGACCTCCACGACAGGCACCGCCCCACCCCCCTGATCGACCCCTTCATCTTCGCCGCCGACACCCTCACCTCCCCGATCGACGACGCTCCCGCCAGCCCGCTGGTCCGCACCGTCACCCCGCTGCTGCGCGCCTGGATGCGCGGCCTTCCCCGCGAGATCCGCCGCCTCCAGTGACCCGCTTCCCCGACCTCACCCCCACGCGACCCACACGACCGACGCGGCCACTTCCGGTCGCGGACAGGAGGCCCTCACCGGACCGCAGATCCAGGACCTGAGCCGACGCCCGCCGCGGGGAGTCCGCGCCGCTGGCCCTGTCCGCCTCCGCGGACAGCAACGCCTCGGCGAACGTCTTCACCGTCGCCCGCAGCAGACCGGGTGCTGCGGCAACCGGCTGGAGTCCGCACGCTTGGGTGCGGTCATCGCTCGATCCGGCCTTTTCGCGCTCGTGGTCAGTTCGAAGGACCAAGCGGTGACCGGATCCAATCGCTCATCCACCATGCAGGAGGCGATTCGCACACCATTCCCATGGACGCGACCGTTCGCCGGTGCGGATGGCGGTCACCGGACCGTGCGCTTCCCAGGTGTTGGCCGACACCCGCATCCAGCCGCGGGGCAAGGTGGTCGCTGCCTGCCACGCATCCGCAGGTTCGAGCCGGCGCCGTACGCGTCGGCCGCGGACTCCCACGCATCCGCAGGCGTTGAGCCGACGCTTGTGACCCAGGTTTCGGGATGGGCAATGCGGTCTCCCACGCGGACACAGGCATTGGGCCAGCGCACCCGCCCAGCCGTGCGGGCACACCGATCGCGGCGGCCCACACGTTCGCAGATCTGAGCCGGCACCTGCACCCGGCCGGCGGGAAGAGGCGACCGCGGACTCCCACGCGGGCACAGGAGCTGAGCCGGCAGTCGCGGCCCAGCCATCGGACGGGGCAATCGCCGCACCCACGACTGTTGGGCCAGCGTCTCCGCCGATCGCCGCCTCCCACGTGTCCGCAGGCGGATTGAGCCTGCCGCGCGGACAAGCCGATCCCCCCACGTCCGCAGGTTCGAGCCGGCACCCTGCACCCCCGCCGCGGGAAGAGGCGATCACGGAGCCCCGTGAACACAGGGCGCTGAGCCGGCAGTCGCGGCCTGGCACCGGCGCGTCCACAAGGTATTGGGCCAGCGCACACGCTCGGCCGACGCGGACAAGCCCATCGCGGCCTGTCCACACGTCCGCAGGCGGTGAGACAACACCTGTGCCCAGCCACGGGACACGGCAATTGCCGCGTCTCTGCGTCCACAAGAGATTGAGCCGGCTTCCGCGCTCAGACGATCGCGGCCGCCCACGCGTCTGCGGTCGCCGCGGTGCTGGGCGTCGGATATTCGCTACTGTCGTTGTGAGGGCGAGCCAAACAGGTTTGTCGGCGGCCTGAGGCATGGCCACGGTCCGGGGTTCTTGGTCGAAGGATGGATGCGGTCGTCGGGGTGACCAGAACTGTCCTTTGATCTCCGGGGCTCGGGGGCTGGTGCCCGGAAGCGGACGGCCGGTGGGTTGCGGGGGCGCGCGACACTGGCAGGCGCGGGGCGGGACGTGAGGGATCGGCGGCAGTGGACGAGTTGCGCGAGGACGCGGCGAAGGTCGGCACCATGGGGCAGCTTGCTCGGGTGCTGCGGGAGCTGCGGGTGCGGGAGTCGGGGCGGGCGGGGCAGCCGCGGTTGACGTACCGGCGGATCGCGGCGCTGACGGGGTGGTCGCACGGGATCGTCGGGGAGTATCTGGCCGGGCGGGTGTTGCCGCCGACGGATCGGTTCGACGAGTTGGTCAGGCTGCTCGGGGCCACGCCGGACGAGCAGCGGGCGCTGGCGTCGGCGCGGGACAGGATGGAGGAGCTGCGAGCGGCGGGGGTGTCCAAGGGGGAGGAGGCGCCGCGGCAGTTGCCGGCGGACCTGGTGATGTTCGCCGGGAGGACGGGGCAGCTCGCTCACCTCGACGGGCTGCTCGACCGGCGGCGGCCGATCGTGGTGTCGGGGACGGCGGGGGTCGGGAAGACGGCGCTGGCCGTACATTGGGCGCATCGGATGACGAGCACGTTTCCCGACGGTCAGCTGTTTCTGGACCTGCGCGGGTTCGGGCCGAGCAGCCGCGACCCGGTCAGCCCGTTCGACGCGCTCGGTGTCGCGTTGGGGTTACTGGGGGTGCCGCCGGCGCAGGTGCCCGCGGACGCTGGGGCGCGGGCTCGGCGGTACCGGCAACTCCTGCGCGACAAGCGGATGTTGATCGTGTTGGACAACGCGTCGACGGCTGAGCAGGTGCGGCCGTTGCTGCCGGGCTCGGGGGCGGCGCTCGCGCTGGTCACGAGCAGGTCGGACCTGACGGAGCTGGTGGCGGCCGACGGCGCGTATCCGGTGACGCTCGACCTGCTCGACGTCGGCGAGGCCAGGGCGCTGCTCGCGGGGCGGATCGGCGCGGCGCGGGCGGAGCGGGAGCCGGCGGCGGTCGACGCGATCGTCGCGGCGTGTGCGCGGCTGCCGCTGGCGCTGTCGGTCGTGGCGGCGCGGGCGGCGTTGCATCCGGACTTCAGTCTCGCCGCGATCGCCGCGGATCTGACGGGGGCGCGCAGCCGGCTGGACGCGCTGCGGTCCGACGACCCGAAGGCCGACGTCGAGACGGTGTTCTCGTGGTCGTACCAGCGACTCAGCCCCGACGCGCAGCGGCTCTTCCGGCTGGGTGGCCTGCATCCCGGCCCGCAGCTGGGGATCGCGGCCGCCGCGGCGATCGCCGGGCTGCCGCGGGAGGCGGTGCTGCCGCTGCTGGCGGAGCTTGTCCGGGCGCAGCTGGTGATCGAGGGGCGGTCGGGGCGGTTCGGCATGCATGACCTGCTGTGTGCGTACGCCGCCGATCTCACCCATGTCGCCGACCCCGCCTCGGAGCGCGCCGCCGCGCGCAAGCGGCTGATCTCGCACTACGTCGAGGCGGCCACGGCCGCGGCGATGGCGCTCAACCCTTCGCGGGACCCGGCGGGGCTGCCCGCACCCGCCGCGCGGAAGGTCCCGGAAGGTGAGGCGGCGGCGTGGTTCGAGGAGGAGCGGACGGCGCTCATCGGCACCGTGCAGCTGGCGGTGGCGGGCGGGGCGGACCGGGAGGCGTGGCGGCTCGCCTGGGCGATGGCCGACCACCTCGACAGGAGCGGGCGCTGGGGCGACTGGATCGCCACGCAGCGGGCCGCGGTCGGCGCCGCCGAGCGGCTCGGTGACCGGGCGGCGCTCGCGCTGGCGCACCGCAGCCTGTCCGGCGGGTGCATCCGCAGCGGGCGGCACGAGGAGGCGCGGCGGCACCTGCGGGTGGCGTTCGACCTGTTCGTCGAACTGGCCGACCACGCGGGGGCGGCCCGGTGCCAGCACGCGCTGGCCTGGCTGCTGGAGACGCAGGACCGGTTCGCGGAGGCGGTCGCGCACGACGAGCGGGCGCTGAAGCTGTTCCGGCTGGCGGACGACCCGGTCGGGCAGGCCCGGGCGTTGAACTCGGCGGGCTGGCACCGCGCCCGGCTCGGGCACCACGACGTGGCGCTCGAGTGCTGCGAGGAGGCGTTGGAGCTGCAACGGGCGCTCGGCGACGCGGCCGGTGTCGCGGCGACGCTGGACAGCCTCGGGTACATCCACCACCGCCTCGGCGACCATGACCGGGCGATCGAGCGCTATCAGGACGCGTTGCTGCGCTACGCGGAGCAGGGCGACCGGTTCAACGAGGCCGACACGTCGATCCGGCTCGGTGACACCTGGGCCGCGGCGGGCCGGTGGGATCAGGCGCGGGCGGCGTGGACCCGGTCGCTGAGCACCCTGGACGTGCTCGCCCACCCGAAGGCCGGTGAGGTGCGCAGCCGGCTGCAGCACCGCGGAGCGGGCCCGACGACGCTGTCGGGCCCGCTCCTCCCCATACCCGCGAACTAAGTCGAAACCGTCACGCCCACAGCGCCGGTACGTTCGGTGGCTCCCAGCCGACCTGCGAGGTGTGGCCCTGCAGGCAGCGGTAGGACCGGCCGCCGTAGGTGACGGTCGCGCCGGTCGCGTACACGGTGTTCGGCGCCCACGTCCCGCCCTGCGGCGGGCTCGTCGTCGTGGCCGTCGCGGTCGGACCCGGGCCGCCACCCGAGGTCACGAGGGTCAGCCCGTACGCCTGAAGGATCTCGTTGACGGGCTGGTAGTACATGGTGCCGCCGGAGGTGCAGTTGCCCGAGCCGCCGGAGGTCACGCCCTGCGCCTGGGTGCCCGACAGCCACGAGCCGCCGGAGTCGCCCGGCTCGGCGCAGGCGTTCGTGCGCACGAGCCCGGTCACGGTGCCTTGTGAGTACGTGACGGACGCGTTCTTCTGCTGGATCGTGCCGCAGTGCCAGCCGGTGGTGGAGCCGGAGCGGCAGACGGAGGCGCCGACGGCCGCCTCGGTCGACCCGGCGACGGCGACGGTGCCGCCGCTGTAGTTGTTCACCAGGCCGCGCGGGGTGTTGCCGGCGTCGACCTGGACCCACGAGTAGTCGTTGCCGGGGAAGCTCGACCCGCGGAACGTGCCGCTCGGCTGGGTGGTGCGGGCGCCGGTGGTGCCGCAGTGGCCGGCGGAGACGAAGCCGCCGTTCACGGAGAAGCCGATCGAGCACCTGGTGCCGCTGCCGATGTAGTACGCGTTGCCGCCCACCACGTCGATGTACGGCCTCGGGTCCTCGCTGGTCGCCTCGACGCGGACCGCGGCCTGGTCGACGCCGGCGGCCGACAGGAAGCCCTGCGCGGCGGATCCGAGGACTACGACGGAGTTGGTGGGCAGGTCCGCGTACCAGCCCTTGACGGTGCGCGGCGCGGCGGACGAGTGCCGGTCGAGCTTGGCGACGATCGCGTCGAGCTGCGCCTCGCTGCGGCTGACCAGGGTCGGGGTCGCGCCGAGGTTGCGGACGCTCTGCTGCTGGCCGGCATCGGTGATGCCGACGGTGACGGTCCTGCCGTCGGCGGCGACCCAGGTGCCGCCGTAGCGGGCGCCGAGGGTCGTGCGGAGGACCTGCTGGGTGGTCGCGGCGCGGCCGTCGAGGGTGAGACGGTCGCGGGCCTGCGCCGGGGTGAGGTGCAGGTCGCGTTGCATCGCGCTGAAGACGGCGGGTGCGACCCCGGCCGGCGGCGCCGCCGCGGTGTCGGCGACGCCGGTGCCGGCCAGGGCGTTGTGGGTGAGTACGCCGGTCGTGACCAGGGCGGCGGTCACGGTGACGGACAGCACCAGGGCAGTTCTGCGCATCGCAGTTCCTTCCCGGAAGTGCAGCGTTGGGGGTGCTGGCGGTGGTGTCCGGCATCGGGACGGGGGAGGCACCCGGCATCCCGACGCCGGAGATCGTGGGAGGTGCGCAACTGGCTTGTTAACTCCAGTTACCGTCGTTGTTGCGTGAACGCTAGGACGCGCACAGGCGGCTGTCAATACACAGTTGATGTGGGAAGGTGACGCGGTGACGGAGGACGAGTCGCTCGGCGCGCGGATCAGGCGGTTGCGCCTCGACCGCGGGCTGACCCAGCGGGAGGTTGCGGAGCCGCGGTACACCCGCGCGTTCCTGGCCGCGATCGAGGGCGGCGTGCGCGTGCCGAATGCCGAGACGCTCGCCCACATCGCGGGCGCGCTCGGGGTCGACGCCGACGACCTGCGTCACGGCCGCCCGGCGGACCTGGCCGGCACCCTCTCCGGCGAGCTCGCCGAGGCCCGCCGGGAGCTGTCCCGCGGCCGCACGGCCGAGGCGGCGGCGAAGGCCGACGAGGTCGCCGAGCTGGCGCGCCGGTACGCGCTGCCGGAGCTCCAGTGCCGCGCGGTCCACCTCGCCGGGGACGTCGCGCTGCACCGTGGCGACGTGGGTGCGGCGATCCAGCGGTACGCCGGCGCGAAAACCCTGCTGGAGCAGCATGACGTCACGCTGCGTGCCGCGGTGGTCGCGCGGGAGGCCTACTGCCTGCAGATCACCGGCGCCACCGGCGAGGCGATCACGCTGCTCGAAGCCGAGCTGCGCGCCGTCCGCGCCGCGGCCGACCCCGATCCCGACGCGCAGGTCCGGTTGACGAGCGCGCTGGTGTACACGTTCCTGGAGCTGGACTGGCGGGAGCGGGCCCGCCGGCTGGAGCGGGAGGCACTGCCGCTGCTGCCGCGGGTGCGCAACCGCGAGTGGCTCGCGCAGTTCAGCGTCACCATCGCCCAGCTGCGGCGCGACCACGACCTCGCCGACACCGAGCGGCTGCTCGGCGAGGCGCTCGCGATCTACACCTCGCTCGGGCTCACCCGGGAGATCGGCATCTGCCAATGGGCGCACGGGTACGTGCTGCGCCGCGTCGGGCGGGTCCGCGAGGCCGCGGACCGCTTCGAGCAGGCCAGGGCGATCCTGGACGAGGTCGGCGCCGTGCAGGACCTGGCCGGCGCGACCCTCGAGCTCGCGGAGGCGCGCCGGCTCGACGGCGACCTGGACGAGGCCGAGCGGCTCGCGGCCGAGGCCGCCGACATCTGCCGCCGCACCCTTCACCAGGAGTGCATGGCCGAGGCCGACCGCATCCTCGGCCGGATCGCGGGCGCCCGCTCCCCCGGGTCTCCCTTCGCGGACGAGCTGCTCAGCGCCGCCGCGGATCGTTACGAAGAGTCAGGGCTCGTTGCCGAACTCGTGACGACGAGCAGGTTGTTGGGCGAGCAGCGGCGGGCCGGGGGTAACGTCGAGGGTGCGGCGGAGAGCTTCCGGCGGGGGCTGCTCGCCGCGGCCCGGCTGCCTGAGGGCGGATCGCTGTGAGCGGCGTCGTGTTCGAGGGTGGGGCGCTGTGAGCGGCGTCGGTGAACGGATTCAGGCGCTGCGCACCGGCAAGGGGCTGACGCAGCGCGACCTCGCCGAGCCCAACTACACCGCCGCCTACGTCTCATCGGTCGAAAACGGTCACCGCGTCCCGTCCAGCGACGCGCTCGCACACTTCGCGGCCCGCCTCCGGGTCGACGTCACGCAGCTCACCACCGGCCGCCACCCCGGCGACGCGCTGTCCATCGAGATCGACCTGCTTGAGGAGGTGCAGCCCCAGCTCTGGTACGAGCAGCTCGCCACCGACCCGACGGCGCTCGACACCCGCCGGGCGGCGGCGGAGGTCGTGCTCGGCCGGCGTCGCCTGGCGGCCGGCGCGCCCGACGACGCCGTCGCGCACTTCGAGCGGGCCCGGCGGCTCGTCCCGCCGACGCTGGCTCATCTGCGGACTCCCGCGGTGGCCGGGCTCGCGCTGTGCGCACGGCTGCAGGGTGATCCCGGCTATGCCGCGTACCTGCTGACGGGTTTCCGCGACGAGCTGCACCGTTCCGGGCTGCCGGATCCGGCGTCGGTGCTGGCGGTGCACGCGCTGCTCGCGCTGTGCCAGCACGACCTGGGCGAGGACGCGGCACCGGCGGCGTCGACCGCGCTCGCGCTGGCCGGGCCGGGTGCGGAGGCGGTGCCCGCGTTCGTGGCGACGGCCCGGACGCTGGCGGCGTCGAGCCATCTGCCGGAGGCGCGGGCGGCGCTGGCCGCGGCCGGGGCGGCGGTGCTGGAGTCGTGGCTGGCGGACGAGATCGCGGGCGCGTTCCGCATCCGCGCGCGGGCGCGGCTGTCGGCGGGCGATCTGGCGGGCGCGCTGGCCGATCTGACGGCGGCGCGGCACCGGTCGACGGGGCCGGCGGCGCTGGACGCGCTGGTGGACCTGGCGGAGGTGCACCGGGCGCTGGGCGATCCGGCGACGGCGCGCGCCCTGCTGTCGGCAGCGGATCCTGCGATCGCGCCGCTTGTGACCGAGCCGGACGCGGATGCTCTGATCGGCCCCGGCACCGGCGCTCACGGCGGCACCGTTGGGGGCAATGGCGATGCCGACCTCGAAGGCCACCGCCGCGACCGTACCGGTGGCGGCGGGTCGGCGGTCGAGGTGCGCCGGGCTCGTGCGCACCGGGTCCACGCCCTGCTCAGCCAGGACGCCGGCGATCTCGAGGCGGCCGAGCGGCACCTCCGGGCCGCGATCGCCATCCACCGCGGGACCGGCCCGCGGCGGGAGCTGGCCCAGCTCTCCCTCGATCTCGCCGACCTGCTGACCGCGATGCGCCGGCCCGACGACGCCCTGGCCGTGCTCGCCGACGGCCTCACCGCCGTCGACACCCACGCCGGATAGCCGTGGCAGGCCGCGGCAAGGCAGGCGCGCCGCGGCGGGTCAGGCGGGCCGCGGCGGGTCACGCGGGCCGCGGCGGGTCAGGCCAGTCGCGCGGGGAACCCACCCGTCGCGATCGGCCCCCACGACTCGATCGTGATGCGCAGCAGGGACTTGCCCTGCTGGCGCATCGCTTCCCGGTACTCGTCCCAGTCGGGATGCTCGCCGGAGATGCACCGGAAGTACTCGACCAGCGGCTCCAGCGCCTCCGGCAGGTCCAGCACCTCGGCGACCCCGTCGACCTGGACCCAGGGGCCGTTCCACTCGTCGGACAGCACGACGACCGAGACGCGCTCGTCACGGCGGGCGTTGCGGACCTTGGCGCGCTCCGGATACGTCGAGATGACGATCCGCCCCTCCGCGTCGACGCCGCAGGTGACCGGCGAGGCCTGCGGCCGCCCGCCCGCGCGAGCGGTGATGATCAATGCCCGGTGCCGGGTGCGGAGGAACTCGATCAGTCCAGAGCGGTCCACGTCGGTGTTCGTCGCGATGGTACGAGCCATGCCTCAACCCTAGTCGCACCAAGGGTTGAAGGATTTCCGAACTGTGGTTAGGTCGGCTGGTGACCTCCGACGCACCTGGCTGGGACGCCATCGACGCCGCGCTCGACCGCCTCTACCCCGGCATCGAGCCCAAGCACTACGCCACGCTGCTGAAATGGTCGCTCGGCGGCCCGGATCCGCTCGACGGGATCAGCTTCTACGCCCGCGACACACCGGTCCCGCACTGGCACATCGTCAGCTACGGCATGTGCGAGCTGTATTCGGCGGCGAATCCAGACGCGGAATGGTCCGGCTGGGGCTACGAGTTCACATTCCGGGTGCGTCGCGCGCCGGGCGAGGCCGAGCCGCCCGTCTGGGCCGCCAACTTCCTGCAGAACCTCGCCCGGTACAACTTCAGCAGCGGCAACGGTTTCGCGCCCAATCATCAGATGGACCTCAACGGTCCGATCGCGCTGGAGTACCAGACCCGGATCCGCGCCATTTCCTTCGTCGAGGATCCGGAGCTCGGCGTCATCGACACCCCGTTCGGCAGAGTGCGATTCCTGCAGGTGTTCGGGCTGACCCTGGGCGAATACGCGGCGACCCAGACCTGGAGCACCGAGGCCGTGCTCAAGCTCGCCGCCGGATACGCGCCGCTGTTCATCACCGATCTGGGCCGCACCTCGTTCACCGACATTCCCGCGTTCGCCGAGAAGGTCGCCGCCGGCCGCCGCCGCGACGGCTCCTCCACGAGCAGCCTGGCCGTCGCCGAGTTCGCCTGGCTGCCCGACGGCGACGGGTACCGCCTCATCGTCGGCGCCCACGCGGTCGAACGCATCGCCGCCATCCTCCGCGGCCGGCTGCGATTCGGCCGGACCCTGGTCATCGACGGCCCCGACAGCAGCGTCGAGTTCTCTTCCGGCAGTTTCGGCCTCGGTACCAACAGCGACGGCACCCTCCTGAGAATCGCCCTGACGGAAGAGGCCCTCGACAACCTGACCGGCGTCCTCGTCCCCTTGGCCGGCGCGTCCCCCGTCCCCGAAGCCCCCGGCCTCATCGTCGACGTCCGCCCCACCCTCATCCGCGACAGCGACGGCAACGTCGTGGAGCGCATCGGCTGAGCCCTCGGTCGGTCCCACGGAAAGTGTCGGTGGGTTTTCTTAGAATGGGGGCATGCTCGACCATCTTGGGATCCAGGTTGCCGACTTCGATGCCAGCAAGGCGTTCTACGACGCTGTGCTGGCCCCACTCGGCGCGAAGCGCATGATGGAGTTCCCCGGCGTCGCCGGTTACGGAGTCACCAAGCCCGACTTCTGGCTCGGCCCGGTCACCGTCGACGTCGTCCAGCGCGAGGTCCACGTCGCGTTCTCCGCCTCTGACCGCGCCACGGTCATCGCCTTCCACGAGGCGGGCGTCGCCTTAGGCGCCGAGGTCCTCCACGCCCCACGCCTGTTCCCCGAATACCACCCCGACTATTTCGGCGCCTTCCTCCGCGACCCCGACGGCAACAACATCGAGGCCGTCTGCCACCTCCCCGCCCTCTGACCCACAACCCCACGAGCCGGTGAGCCGGCCGCACCACCCCACACACCGCAGCCTCGCCTGGCCGCAACCCACACCACCGCCCACACACAACCCCAACGCATGTCATCACGGCGGGAACGGCTCAACCCCTCACCCACACGCAACCTCAACGCACGTCATCACGGCAGCACAGGTCAACCCCTGACCGCGCCGCACTGTAACCCACAACACCGCACCACGCCCTGCCGCCCCCGAACTTCAACGTGCGCGCAGGCCATCACGACAGGTGTCACCCAGTCGCGCCCCCACCACGCCGCCCACACGCAGCCACGTCCCACCCAACCCAGATCGGCACCGGCGGGATCGCCCAACCCCGACCCGCAGCACAACCCAGGCACCGCCGCGTCCAACCGCAACACACATCGTCGCAGCGGGCCCGGCCCTTAACCCCGACAGCAACCGACGACCCGCCACTTCTCCGGCCCGCAATCCACGCCGGCGGTCCAAGTTCCGCCGCCTCCAACCTCAACCCGCCACGTCACCGCCGCACGACCACCCAACCTTGGGCCACGACGCCGCCCAGCCACGCCACGCCACGCCCCAACCCACGTCGTCACCGCGGGGCGCCCACGCTCCACCACGCCCAACCTCGGCCACGGGTCATCACGGCGGTATCACCCAGCCACGCCCCCACCACGCTGCCCGCATGCAGCCACGTCCCACCCAACCCCGATCGGCACCGGCGGGATCTCCCAACCCTGACCCCCGACGCAGCCCAGCTCCGCCACGCCCCAACCCAATGCATGTCGTCACCGCGAGGCGCCCACGCTCCCACCACGCCCAACCTCGGCACGGGTCATCACGGCGGAGCGGCGCAACCCTGACCCACAACGCCGCGCCACGCCTGGTCACCCCGAAGCTCAACGCACGCAGAACCATCGCTGCGGAACGCCCAACCACGCCGCCCGCACGTGGGCGCCCCAGCCCCAACGCATGTCGGCAATCGGCGGGATCGACCAGCGCCATGACCTGCGATGCAGCCCGGGCGCGCCGGCCGGGGAGTTAGGCGGGTGGGTGGGGGGTGTCTGACATCGCGGCGGCTACCTGGCGTTCGGGGTCTGTGCCGGTGGCGAGGGAGGAGCGGACGCCGGCGATGTCGGCTGGGGAGCGGTTCTGGCTGAGTTTCCACTTGGCTTCGATGCGGGTGATGGCGATCTCGACGCCGACGATGGCGCGGAGTTGGCCTTCGATGAAGGGGCGGGGGGCGTCGTCGACCGACCACGGGGAGGGGCGGGTGGACTCGTGGAGGGTGGTGAGGCGGCGTACCAGGGTTTCGGTCCAGGTGGGGTCGTCGTGGGCGATGAGCGTGCCGTAGACGTGGGCGGTGATGTAGTTCCAGGTCGGCACGACGCGGCCGTGTTCGTGCTTTGTCGCGTAGGCGGAGGGGGTGACGTACGCGTCGGGGCCGCGGACGATGACCAGTGCCTCGGCGGCCGTGTGCTGCCACTGGGTGTTGTTGCGGGCCACGTGTCCGAGCAGGGCGCCGGCGGCGGGGTCGAAGAGCAGCGGGAGGGTGGTCGCCACCATCTGCCGGCCGTCCCACGTGACCAGGTCGCTCGCGGCCGGGCGGGACAGCAGCTCGTGGACGGCTGCCTCGGAGGGGGCGGCGAAGTGCGCGGGCACGTACATGAGGTCAAGCCTAGAGACCCTCAGCAGCCCTGCCAGATCACCGGCGCGGGGAGGCCCGTGGCGGTGGCGCTCCAGCCGGCCACCGTGTGGCCGTCACCGACGATGGTCGCGGCGGCGCCGCGGGTGCCGCCGGTGAGCATCGGCAGCGGGACGACGGCGCCGTCCCGCCAGATGCCGGGCTCGTCCCTGCCGACGCGGCCGGCCAGGGCGCCGGCGGCGGACACCGAGGTGGGCACGATGCGCATGCCGTGGTCGAGGGCGCCGGTGCGCAGGTTCCAGCGCACGACGACGGACTCGGCGGTGAGCTCGTCCTTGCCGTCCTCGCCGCCGCGGCTGGTGGAGGCGGTGCCGACCGCCCAGTCGCCGGTGACCGCCTGGCCCTCGCCGCCGCGGTAGCCGGACGGTAGCGGGAGGGCGGCGCCGGTGCCGGTGGCGGTCCAGCGGTACGGGTGCTCGCGGGTGCCGATGGTGCCGACGACCGTGCCGTCGTCGGCGACGCCGGCGGCGGCGGTGTCCTTGCCGCTCGCCTGCAGCAGCTTGGGGGTGCCCTGGCCGGGGGGCCAGACGACGGCGCGGGCGGAGAGGTCCGGGGTGCCCGGGAGGTACGCGGTGCCGGCGATCTCGCCGCGGGCGTTGACGGCGACGGCCTCGGAGAAGGTCGCGCCGGTGGGGGCGGGCAGGTCCACCACGGCGCCGTCGCGGAAGACGGCGGCCCGGCGGGCCTCCAGCCGGTCGCGGATGCCGGCGACGAGGCCGGAGGCGTTCACGGCGGTCCCGGCGAAGCCGGTCGGCAGCAGCCGGGGGGTGCCGTCGGTCCACAGGATCGTCACGGCGGGGGCCATGTCGTCGCTCGGGAAGGGGACGCCGATGACGTACCGGCCGGTCGGGTCCGCGGCGATGACGGAGCCGCCGGTGATGCCGGCGGGCAGGGGCAGGGACCGCACCGAGCAGCCCTCCGGCGCGGCACCCGTGATCGCCGGCACGGGTGGCCGGGCCCCGGACGGCCGCAGGGCCACGGCGACGACCGCGACCAGTACAAGAGCGGAAAACGCAGACAGTGCGGCCTGTCGGCGGCGGTGGGAGCGGCGGGCACGGACCAGCACGTCCTCGGCGCGCAGGCGCGAGGCGCTGGAGGTGTGCCGGGCGTAGTCACGGAGCTGCTCGTCGATCATGACGCACCCCGGACGACAGAAAGCGACAAAACGGAGATCATGACGCGCTCCAGGTGGTCGAGGGGATCGTGCGGCGCAGGGCGGCCAGCGCGTAGGCGGTGCGGCTCTTGACCGTGCCTTCGGAGCGGCCGATCAGCTGGGCGACCTCGGCGACCGGCAGGTCACACAGGAAGCGCAGGACGACGACGACCCGCTGACGCTCCGGGAGCCGGTCGAGGGCCTGCCGGATCAGCAGCCGCTCGTCGACCCGCCCCTCGCCGCCGGCCACCGGACCGTCGGGGGTGCTGTCCCGCAGCAGGACCCGCGACCAGGGCCGCCGCCGGTCGGCGAGGCACGCCCGGACGACCATGGTGTGCACGTACGCGTCGAGGTTCGACACGTCCGAGATGCGGTTCCAGCGGCGGTACAGCACGGTGAGCGCGTTCTGCACGGCGTCGTCGGCCCGGTCGCGGTCACCGAGGATCAGGTAGGCGACGTGGTGCAGCCGCGGGATCCGCGCCCGGACGTACTCGACGTACTCGTGCTCCTGTTCGGCGCGCAAGGGTGACCTCCACGAAAACCAACCGGCGTCACAGATGAAGATGCTCGCCGCCCGGCACGGGGTTCAAAAGTCGTGTCGGCGCCGTGTCGGTCCCGTGTCAGCGGGGCCGCGCACGGTGGTGGCATGACGGATCTGATGGTCGAGGCCGAGGGCCTCGTCAAGCGGTTCGGGGAGACGAGGGCGCTGCAGGGCGTCGACCTCGCCGTCCCCCGGGGCACCGTGCACGGCGTGCTCGGCCCCAACGGCGCGGGCAAGACCACCGCCGTGCGCATCCTGTCGACGCTGCTGCGCCCGGACGCCGGAAGTGCCCGGATCGGCGGCGCCGACGTCGTCCGCGACGCCCAGCGGGTGCGGTCCAGGATCGGGCTGACCGGCCAGTACGCGAGCGTCGACGAGGACCTGACCGGCCGGCAGAACCTGGTGCTGTTCGGCACGCTGCTCGACCTGCGCAAGCGGGCGGCGAAGGAGCGGGCCGCGGAGCTGCTGGAGTGGTTCGACCTGACCGAGGCCGCGGACCGGCCCGCGAAGACCTACTCGGGCGGCATGCGGAGAAGGCTCGACCTGGCCGCGAGCCTCGTCGGCCGGCCGGATGTGATCTTCCTGGACGAGCCGACGACCGGTCTGGACCCGTCGAAGCGCGAGGACATGTGGGGCGTCGTGCGCACCCTGGTCCGCGACGGTTCGACGGTACTGCTGACCACGCAGTACCTGGAGGAGGCCGAGGCCCTCGCGGACGAGATCACCGTCATCGACCACGGGCGGGTCATCGCCAACGACACGCCGGACCGGCTCAAGCGGATCGTCGGCGGGCAGACCCTCGAGGTGCGCCCCACGGACCCGGCCGACCTGGAGAAGACCGGGCTGATCCTGGCCGCGGTCGCCACCGGCGGGCAGACCGCCGAGCAGACCCGCAAGGGCGTCCTGTCGGTGCCGGTCGCCGGCGATGAGGCGCTCACCGAGGCCGTCGCCCGGCTCGCCACGGCGGGGATCGCCGTCACCGAGCTCTCGATGCACCTGCCCAGCCTCGACGAGGTCTTCTTCACCCTGACCGGCAAGCCCAAGGAAGAGGTCGCCGCATGACCGCCGTAGCCGCACTGCCGACTCACAAGGGCCCGTTCCGAGGCGTACGCCATTCGCTGGAGCTCACGAAACGCAGCCTGATCAAGACCTGGCGGACCCCGGAGGCATTGATCGACGTCACGATCCAGCCGGCCCTGTTCATGGTCATCTTCGTCTACATCTTCGGTGGCGCGGTCGCCGGCGGCACGCACCAGTACCTGCAGTTCCTCATGCCGGGCATCCTGGCCCAGACCGTCGCGATGGGCGCCATCTCGATCGGCGTCAACCTCAACAGCGATCTGGAGAAGGGCATCTTCGACCGGTTCCGGTCGCTGCCGATCGCCCGTTCCGCGCCGCTCATCGGCGCCGTGCTGGGCGACGTCGTCCGGTACGTCGTCGTGAGCATCTCGACGTTCGCGTTCGCCTACCTGATGGGGTTCCGGCTGCACGCCAGCCCGGTGCACGCGGTCGCCGGCTGCCTGCTCGCGGTGCTGTTCGGCCTGTGCCTGAGCTGGGCGCTGGTGTTCGTGGGGATGCTGGTGCGCACGTCCGGCGCGGTGCAGGGTGTCGGCTTCCTGGTGATCATGCCGCTGACGTTCGCGTCGAACGTGTTCGTCGGCGTGGCGACGCTGCCGGGCTGGATGCAGGGGTTCGTGAAGGTCAACCCGCTGACGCACCTGGTCGAGTCGATGCGGGCGCTGTTCCTCGGCACCCCGGTCGGCGACCACGTGTGGTGGACGCTCGGCTGGTGCGCCGCCTTCGTCGCGGTGTTCATGCCCCTCGCGCTAGCCGCCTACCGCAAGAAGGTCTGACATGAGCGCGCGGATGCGGTCGGTGGCCTCGGTCACCGGCCGCTCGCGCCAGCCCCAGCCGTCCTCCACGGAGCCGCTGGCGGCGCCGGCGCCGCCAGCGCCGACGGGGAAGTCGCCGCCGGGGAAGAGGTGCTCGGGGTTGCCGCCGACCCGCAGCCCGAGCGTCCACAGCTCGCCGGCGGCGCCGAGCCCACCACGAGCCGCCAGCGCCGCCCCCGCGAGGGCCCACGCCCCCAGGATCGGCACGTCCTGCGTGGACAGCGCCTCGTCCCACGCCAGCCGCAGCAACGCGGCGGCCCGGTCGGCGTCGCCCAGCCCCAGGCACAGCACGGCCACGGCGCTGCGGTACAGCACCCGCAGCTGCGGGACGCCCGGCTCCATCGTGTCGACGAGGGCCAGTACCCGCGTCATGTGCGCCAGCGCCGCGACGTGGTCGTCGTGCGCCATCGCCAGCTGGGCGAGCACCAGCGACGCCAGCCCGGCGTCGTGCTCCTGGCTGTCGGGCGAGCCCGCCACCGCCCTGAGCCGCTCCGCCGCGGCCGCGTCGCCGCCGAACGCCGCCCGCGCGTCGAGCATCACCCGGATCGAGCCGACGTCCTCGGTGGCGCCGAGCAGGTCCATGTGCCGTTCGCTGCGCCGCAGCCACTCGTGCGCGCCCGGGCCGCCGCGGGCGCCGATGCTCTGCGCGGCGGTGCCCATCCCCCAGTGGTCGCCGACCTCCTCGAAGCACCGGTACGCGTCGGTCGCGTCGGCGACGGACTCGGCGAGCGCGCCGAGGTTCTCGTTGACGGTGGACCGGAAGTAGTAGCCGAAGCCACGCACGTAGGGGTCGGGGTCCGCGATGAGCGCGGTCGCGCCGGCCCCGTGGTCGAGGTAGGGCGTGGCGAGCTGCCGGACCATCGAGGCGAGCGTCCACGCCCGGTCCGAGATCTCCGCGCGCCGCGTGCCGAGGGCCCGCAGCATCCGCAGTACCAGCGCGAAGAGGCGGGTCGTGTCCCGGACGAACGCGTTGAGCCCGGTGAACAGGCACAGCCAGGTGGCCCGCTCGGCGTCGACCGAGGCCAGCGCGAAGCGGCGCCGCGCCAGCGGGTCGCCGACCCGGAACACCCGCAGCGTCCAGGCGACGACCTCCGCGTGCAGGCCGCGGACCGTCCACAGGTGGGCCAGGGGCAGCATCACGTCGACGGTCGCGGCGTCGTCCTCGTGCTCCAGCGCCCAGCGCAGCGCCGTGACGAGGTTGTCCTGCTCGGCCGAGCAGCGCCGGAACGCCGCCAGCTGCGCCGGGGACCGGAACCGCTCGGCGAGGTCGGCGGACTCGGCCGCCGCCCACCGGACCAGGCCCTCCATCGCCGCGTCGCGGGTGCCGGCGCCGTCGAGGCGCACCTCGCCGTATTCGCGGACCGTCTCCAGCATGCGGTACCGCAGTGCGCCGTCCTCGCCCGGTTCCAGGACCAGCAGCGACTGCTCGACCAGCGTCGCCAGCCCCCGGCGGGCGTCCCGGCCGCCGACCACGGCGCTCGCCAGGGCGGCGGTGAACGGCGCCGGGATCACCGCCAGCCGCTCCAGCAGCTCCCGGTCGGCGCCGCCGAGCAGCTCGCGGCTCCAGTCGACCAGCGCCCACAGGCTCGCGTGCCGGTCGGGCAGGCCGCGCAGCGCGGCGTCGAGCAGCCCGAACCGGTCGGCGAGCCCGGCCAGGACGTCGTCGATCGGCATGTGCCGCAGCCGGGCCGCGGCGAGCTCCAGCGCGAGCGGCAGGTTGTCCAGCCGGTGGCACAGCTCCAGGGCCAGGTCCGGGTCGGCCGGCACGCCGCCGCCGGCCCGGACCCGCGCGTCGAGGAGGTCGAGCGCGGCGTCGTCCGCCAGGGTCCCGAGCCGGTGCACGACCTCGCCGGGCAGGCTCAGCGGCGCCCGGCTGGTCGCGAGCACGGCGAGCTCCGGCGCCTCGGCCAGCGCGGTCAGCTCCGCGGCGGCCCCGGCCGCGCCGTCCAGGACGTGTTCGCAGTTGTCGAGCACCACAAGACCGCGCAACTCCTGTACGGCGAGCCGGAGCCGCTCCCGCGTACCCAGCCCCCGCCACTCCGCCCTGCCGGCGTCGAGGTCCGCCGCGCCGACCGCGGCGAGGACGGCGGGCAGGACGTCCGCGTCGGTGCGCAGGGCGGCCAGCTCCACCACGTGGACGGCCCGCCCTTCGGTCGCGGCCAGCCGGGCGATCTCGGCGGCGAGCCGGGTCTTGCCGGCCCCGCCGGCGGCGACCACGGTCACCAGCGGCGCGGACGCCAGGGCCGCGCGCACGGCGGTCACGTCGCCGTCGCGCCCGACCAGGGTCGTCACCGCCCGCCGCCAGCCCGCCGGCAGCGCCGTTCGGGGCTCCGCCCGCGGGGCGAGCTCCCCCCGCAGCAGCGCCAGGTGCACCGCCGCGACCGCCGCGGACGGGTCGGCGCCGTAGTCGTCGGCGAGGGCGGCGCGCAGGCGCTCCACGACGTCGAGGGCCTCGGCGTCGCGGCCCTGCGCGGCGAGCACCCGCACCAGCAGCACCGCCGACGGCTCGTGCGGCGGCTGGTCCGCGACGAGGCGGAGCAGATCGGTCTCGTCCGCGGGCACGCCGGCGGCGAGGGCGGCCTCCGCGGCGAGCCCGGCGACGTCGGCGAGGAGCGGGGTCGAGCGGTCCGGCACCTCCGGGAACAGCGCCCGCGCCGCGCGGGCCGCCTCCCGCGCCCGCTCGTGGTCGCCGGCGTCGAGCGCCTTCCGGCCGCGGTCGAGCAGCGACCTCGCGACGACGGCGTCGACCTCCACGGCGTCCGCGGGCAGCAGGTAGCCGCCGGGGGCCGCGGCGATCGGCAGCCCCAGCCGCCGGGCCCGGGAGATCAGCGCCTGCACCGCGCCGGGCGCGTCGTCGGGCGGGCCGGCGTCCCAGACGGCGTCGACGAGCGCGCCGACGGACACCGCCCGGCCGCGCGCCTCGACCAGCGCCCGCACCACGGTCGCCAGCCGTGCGCCCTTCACCGGCCGGCCGTCGACGGCCAGCTCCCCCAGTGTCGTGACGCGCATGGCTCGATCATGCCGGGGGTCCGGGCAGACGGACGCCCCGGGGGAGGGCCCCGGGGCGTCCGCCGCTACGTGTTGCCGGCCCGCGTCCTAGACGTGGGTCCACCAGTCCCAGGTGCCGGAGTTCGGCGCGGACTGGACTCGGTGCCAGACTTTGCCGTCACCACCGACGGCGAAGACCTCCATGATCCCGTCGGCCCGCGTGAAGGCGGTCGGGTTGCTGAAGATCAGGCCGCTGAGGTTGGTCCAGCCGCTCCACTGGCTCGGGTCGGCGGCGTCGGTCTCGGTGTTCGAGTACAGGTTGCCGTCGGTGCCCCGGATGAACACCGCGATGGTGCCGTCGGCGTTCTGCGCGGTCTCGATGTCGTTCGCGTACATCCAGTTGCCGAGGCGGACCCACCAGGCGAACGAGCCGTCGCCGCTCTGCAGCCGGTACCAGATCGCGTGGTCGCCGCCGATGGCGAAGACCGTGATCCGGCCGTTGGCGTTCTTGACCGCGACCGGGTCGCTGAAGATCAGGCCGCCGAGGTCGGTCCACGCGCCCCAGGTGCCGTCGGCGGCCTGGACGCTGGAGTAGAGCATGTTGTCGCCGCCACGGGCGAACATCTGCTGCAGGCCGTCGCTGTTGGCGATGATCGGGCCGCTCATGGCACCGGTGGTGCCGGGCGCGGCGGCCTTGGTGGTGATCGTGGTGGAGGCCGCGGTGCTGTACGCCGTCGGGCTGGCGTAGGCGACGACGGTGACGTCGTACGCGGTGCCGGCCGCCAGGCCGTTGATCGTGCAGGTGACGGCCGGGGCGACCGCGGTGCAGCTCAGGGCGCCGGAGCTGGCCTGGGCGGGCTCGGACGGGGTGGCGGTCGCGACGTAGTACACGACAGTGGCACCACCGACGGGAGCGGCCGCGGTCCAGGCGATCGTCGCCGAGGTGGCGGAGACGTCGTCGTCGGCCGGCGGAGTGACGACCGGCGGGGCCGGCTTCGGCACCACGGCGGGGGTGACCGTCGCGGGCGTGGAGGCGACGCCGACCGATGCCGTGCCGTTGGCGTTGATGGACATGACGCCCGTGTTGTACACGGTCGCGTTCGTCAGACCGGTGATCTTGCAGGTCAGCTGGTCGGTGATGCAGTACTTGACGACGCCGCCACCGGTGATCGCGGCGGCCCGGTACTTGGCGACGGTGCCGGACGCGGGCGCGACCCAGCTCAGCGTCGCCTCGCCGTCGCCACCGGTCACGGTGACGTCAGTGGGGTCGTTCACCGTGCCCAGGATGTAGATGGGGCCGGAGGCCGCGGGGTCCGAGCTGAGCCCGTCCTTGGCGGCGGTCACCTTGAACTCGTACGAGAAGCCCGGCGCGACCGCGGTGCCACCACAGGTCACCGCCATCGATCCGGCGACGACGGGGCACGTGATGCCGGGAATGGCGACGCCCTCTTTGTACGCGTCGACCGTGTAGGTGACGCCCGCCGTCGGCGAGGCACCCCACGACACGGTGGGCACGCCCGCAGTGGTGGTGGCGGCGACCACGTCGACCGGCGCCTCGGGGCCGACACCCGGCGTGGCACCGACGCTGGCGCTACTGGCCGCGGAGTCCGGGACCGAGTTGGCGCCGTTCGTCACGACCTTGAAGGTGTACTCCGTGCCGTCGGTCAGGCCGGTGATCTTGCAGCTGTTGCTCAGCGCGTTGGTCGCGCTGGTGCAGGTCTTGCCCGTCGAGACGCCACCGAGGTAGGCGGTCGCGGTGTAGTTGGCGACGGTGGACAGGGCGTTCGCCGCGCCGGTCCACACCACGTTGACCTCACCGGTCTTGCCCGTGGCGACCGGGGTCCCGATGGCGGGCGGGGCCAGCACGGGCGTCATCACACCGGTCGCGGTGGCGTCGGCGATGAGCGTGGCGCCCTGCGGGTCGACGGTGATCGTGTACGTCGTGCCGGCGATCAGCCCCGTCAGCGTGCAGGGACCGCCGGCCTTCGCGGCGACCTGGCAGGACTGGTCGGGCGACGAGCCGGCGTCCGGGCCGTCCGCGTTGACGATGTAGGCAGGGCTTGTGTTGACGTCCGTGGCGTTCGGCTCATCCGGGGTCACCGTGACGATCAGCGTCTCGTTGGGACCCAGCGCGGACACGCCGGTGACGCTGGCAAGGACCGCCGCCGAGGCGGGCTGCTGGGCCACCAACAGGGAGCCTGTCGCCACCGTCAGAACAACCGCCGAGCCGAGCAGGCCGCGTCTGGGCCCTGCCCGGCGGTCGCGCGGTTTGCTCACTTGAATCATTGCGTCCAACCCCCCGTTGCGAGGCGCCAGCTACGGTGCCGACGCGCCATCTCCTAGCAATGTAGGGCGGTGTTGTACTTTCCGGAGCAAATTAGGTAATAAGGCTCTTTGACAGGTGGCCAGCACTCTTCGTGTGCTAGTGACCACGTTCAGCTCAACTGCCGCGATCGGCGCGACGCCCGAAAAAACTTCCGTGGAGGATGTAGACATCGAAGGCGGCGCTCCGACGTACCAGGCGAGCGACGGAACGGCCGTCGCGCACCGCGAGGAGACCCCGATGAAGTACGTCATCCTGATCCACTCGAATCCGCAGCCGTGGGGGCACCCGACCAGCGACTACCTCGCGGCCCACCAGGCACTGCCCGGCGAGGTCCGCAAGCGGCTGAACGCCGAGTTCGAGCAGGTGATGACCGAGCTGCAGGCCAACGGCGAGCTGCTCGGCGGCGAGGCGCTCGGCGACCCGGCGAACGCCCGGCTCTACCGGTGGCGCGACGGCGAGCCCCTCGCCAGCGACGGGCCGTACTCGGAGGCGAAGGAGCACCTCGCCGGCTTCTTCCTGATCGACGTCGACAGCCAGGCGCGGGCCGAGGCGGTCGCCGCCCGGTTCTCCGGCCCGGACGAGACGGTGGAGCTGCGCCCGATGATGTGGCCCGGCGGCGACGACCAATGACCGGTCCGGTGCTCGGTGACGTGTGGCGCCATGAGGCGCCGCACGTCCTCGGGGCGTTGCTGCGCAAGTACGGCGACCTCGGCGACTGCGAGGAGGCGCTGCAGGACGCCGCCGAGGTGGCCGCCGCCCGGTGGCCCGTCGACGGGGTGCCCGACTCGCCGCGGGCCTGGCTGATCACCGTGGCCTCCCGGCGCCTGATCGACCGGGCCCGGGCGGACTCGGCCCGGACCCGGCGCGAGACGCTGGACGCGGCCCAGCGCCCGGCCACGACGGAGGAGGCGACGACCGAGGACAGCGACGACACGCTGCGGCTGTTCTTCCTCTGCTGCCATCCGGCGCTGACCCGGCCGTCGCAGGTCGCGCTCTGCCTGCGCTCGGTGGCCGGCCTGGGCGTGGAGCAGATCGCGGCCGCGTACCTCGTGCCGGCCCGCACGATGACGCAGCGCCTCAGCCGTGCGCGGATCGCGCTGCGCCAGGCCGGTGCGCGGTTCGTCATGCCGTCGCCGGAGGAGCTGCCCGACCGGGTCGCCGCGGTCATCGACGTGTGCCACCTGGTCTTCACCGAGGGATACGCGCGGACGTCGGGCGAGGCGCTGCTCGACGTGCAGCTCGCCGAGGAGGCGATCCGGCTCGTCCGGCAGCTGCACGCCGCGCTGCCCGACCACGCCGAGGTCGCCGGCGCGCTGGCCCTCATGCTGCTCACGCACGCCAGGTCCGCCGCCCGGGTCGACGCCGCCGGCGACCTCGTGCCGCTCGCCGAGCAGGACCGGCTCCGCTGGCGGCACGACCTGATCACCGAGGGCGTCGAGCTGCTGGAGCGCACCCTGCCCCGCGGGCACGTGGGCCGCTTCCAGCTGCAGGCCGCGATCGCCGCCGTCCACGCCGAGGCCGCGACCTACGAGGAGACCGACTGGCTGCAGATCAGCGTGCTCTACGACATGCTCAGCAAGGTCGCGCCCGGCCCGGCCGTCACCCTGAACCACGCCGTCGCCGTCGCCATGGCGCACGGACCCGCGGCCGGCCTGGCCATGCTCGAGCCGCTGCTGGACGACCCCGCCATGCAGCGTCATCACCGGCTGTACGCGGTGCGCGGCCACCTGCTCGACCTCAGCGCCGACCCGGACGGCGCGGTCGAGCAGTACCGGATCGCCGCCCGTCTCACGGCGAGCCTGCCGGAGCAGCGCTACCTCAACCGCAAGCTGGCCCGCTGAGGGTCGCCCTGGCCGGCCCGGCTCAGGAGGCCGGGTCGGGGTGGTCGGCGCGTAGGTCGCGGTGACGGTGGTGCCGTGGTCGTCGTGGGCGATGCGCAGGCCGGCGGCGAGGTGATCGTGCCGCCGTCCGGGGACGGCCGGCGGGCAGGCCATCGGGTGACACGTCCGGCCGCCGGACCGATTTGCCGGTAGTGTCGGAACGATCGCCACTGCATGGGGGGCATTCCTGTGGATTCGAGGCATTCCGGTCTGCGGCCCGGTGCAGGAGGGCGGGAGTTCCTACAGGTTCAGGTCGACGCGGCGGCCGGCGACCACGCGCAGCACGCACTGATCCTCACCGGCGTCCTGGAAGGCCCGACGGCGCGGGAGCTGCTCACCGTCATGGCGGACACGCTGCCGGACCCGGCCCCGGAGCTCGTCGTCGTCGACATCGCCGGGGTGCGGTTCCTCGGCTCCCAGGGGCTGCGCTGCCTCATGGCCTGCCGCCGCCACGTGGAGAGCCGGGGCGGGCGGATGGTGCTGCGCAACCCGGCGCCGATGGCCGAGCGCATCCTGTACATCGCGGGCATGCTCGAGTCGTTCGGGCTGTCGATGACCGCGCAGGGCACCTCGGTGCCGGCGGCGTACCGGATCGAGACGGCCATCGCGGCGGAGCCGGCCGGGGTGGCCGGGGTGGTCGGCGCGGCGGAGGTGACCTGAGCGTCTCCCGTGGCCGGGGTAAACGGATGTGCGCGGCCGCACCGCCGGACAGTAGGCTTGGGCAGGGTCGATGAAGAGGCCCCCCGCCGCTGGTGGGGGGCCTCTTCCATGCAGCTGCCGACGGAAGAGTGGCGATCGTGGCGAGTGAGACAGACAACGACTGGGTCGACCGGTTCGCGGACGAGGTGATCGCGGCGTCGCAGCGACGCGCCCCGGGCAAGCCGGTGGTCTGCGCGTCCGGGCTCAGCCCGTCCGGCCCCGTCCACCTCGGCAACCTCCGCGAGGTGATGACCCCGCACCTGGTCGCGGACGAGATCCGCCGGCGCGGGCACGACGTGGTCCACATCATCTCGTGGGACGACTACGACCGCTTCCGGAAGGTGCCCGCGGGGATCGACCCCTCGTGGGCGCAGCACATCGGCAAGCCGCTGAGTGCCGTGCCGGCGCCGGCGGGCAGCGAGCACCCGAACTGGGCGGAGCACTTCAAGGCCGCCATGATCGCGTCGCTGGCCGAGCTCGGGGTGGAGTACCGGGGGATCAGCCAGACGGAGATGTACACGTCCGGCGCCTACCGCGAGCAGATCCTGCTCGCCATGCGCGAGCGCGCCCGGATCGACGCGGTCCTGGCGCGGTACCGGACGAAGAAGCCCGCCGCGGCTGCCGCGAGCGAGGACGAGGCCGAGGCGGCGGAGGGCTCCGGCGCCGCGAGCGAGGACGACGGGACCGCCGCGACCGGCTACTACCCGTACAAGCCGTTCTGCGGCAACTGCGGCACCGACCTCACCACCGTCGTGTCCTACGACGACGACACCACCGAGCTGACCTACACGTGCGTCTGCGGGTTCACCGAGACCGTGCTGCTGTCGGAGTTCAACCGCGGCAAGCTGGTGTGGAAGGTCGACTGGCCGATGCGCTGGGCCTACGAGGGAGTGATCTTCGAGCCGTCGGGGGTCGACCACTCGTCGCCGGGCTCGTCGTTCCAGGTCGGCGGGCAGATCGTCACCGAGGTGTTCGGCGGCGAGCAGCCGATCGGGCCGATGTACGCGTTCGTCGGCATCAGCGGCATGGCGAAGATGAGCAGCTCCCGCGGCGCGGTGCCGACGCCCGCCGACGCGCTGCAGATCATGGAGGCGCCGCTGCTGCGGTGGCTGTACGCGCGGCGCCGCCCCAACCAGTCGTTCCAGGTCGCGTTCGACCAGGAGATCCAGCGCATCTACGACGAGTGGGATTCGCTGGAGAAGCGCTACACGGCCGGCACCGCGGTCCCCGCCGACCGCTCCGCCTACCTGCGGGCCTCCCGGACGGCGACGCTGGAGCTGCCCCGGACACCGCGCACGGTGCCGTACCGGACGCTCGCCTCCATCGTCGACATCACCACCGGGCAGGCCGAGCAGACCCTGCGGATCCTGCGCGACCTCGACGCGGAGCAGCCGATCACGTCGCTGGACGAGGTCCGGCCGAGGCTCGACCGGGCGCAGCACTGGGTGAACACCCAGGTGCCGGCCGAGTCGCGGACCAAGGTGCTCGACGAGCCCGACAAGGCGCTGCTCGACTCGCTGACCGCCGAGCAGCGCGAGTCGCTGCGCCTGCTGCTGGCCGGGCTCGACGACCACTGGTCGCTCGACGGCCTGACCACCCTGCTCTACGGCGTGCCGAAGGTGATGGCCGGCCTCCCGCTGGACACCAAGCCGACCGCCGAGCTGAAGGTGGCCCAGCGCAGCTTCTTCGCGCTCCTGTACCACCTGCTGGTCGGCCGCGACACCGGGCCGCGCCTGCCCACCCTGCTGCTCGCCGTCGGCGCCGACCGCGTCCGGGCGCTGCTGTCCTGAGATGGCGGTGGCCCGCCGGAACCCCGGCGGGCCACCATGACACCGGCGCGGCGGGCTCCTGGGCTGGCCGACCCGCGAACCGAGCGCTCCCTGCCGCGGCGGGAGGCGATCGCGCCGGTGGAAGGGTTCACCGTGCCGGAGTCGGCGGCACCTGCCAGCGCTGCTGCCTCGTGCCGGCGCAGCGGGTGATGTACGGCCTGCCGCCCCACTCCGTCAGGCACTGCTTCGAGGAGCGGGTGACCAGCGCGCCCCGGACCGCGTCCCACTGCTGCGCGACGGTCCCGGAGCAGGCGCCCAGCCGCAGCGAGGCGTCCAGGCAGCGGCCCGCCGTGCGCAGCGTGCCGTCGGCGACGAGCGTCCAGGTCTGCGCCGCGGCGCCGGAGCAGCGGCGCAGCCGCACCGACGCGTCCAGGCAGAGCCCGGCGGACCCGACCAGCGGCCCCGACGCGGCGGCGGAGACGGCCGCGGGGGCGACACCGGACTCGGCACCGGGCCCAGTACCGGACCCGGCGGCCGGCGCGGACCCGAGGCCCGCCTCCACCGGCGGCGGGAGGACGGCCATCTGCAGCCGGCCGGACGACGAGGCATAGTCCGCGGAGGGGGCGGGCGTCGCGGGCCGGTCGCCGGCCGACAGCGCCAGGGCGGTCGTCGCGGTCGTCACGATCAGCACCGTCCAGGCGAACGCGGGGTAGTGCCGCCCCGCCCGGCGGTGCGCCGGCCGAGCGCCCGGCGACGCCGTCGGTGCCGGATTCACGAGGGCCACCCAGGAATGCCGTGGCCGGTATTCCGGCGATTCGGGGCGAGTCACCGCGGGCGCGTTGTTGGGGTGTGCCGCGGGCGGAATCTGTTGCTGCTCGAGGGCTCTCACGTATGGGCGGACCAGCACCGGAGACATAGCACGACGGTAGTGGCCATCAGCGGTGACCGATCCCGGCCGGACCGGGTGAAACAGCAGAATCACCCTCCGTCTCACCCTGTCGTTGGAGCGCTTTCACAAATCGCCGCAGCCCGGATGGATCGCACGGAACGTCCGCATTTCCTGTGGCCGCCGAGCGGTTTCGTGGAAATCGAGGGCGCGCGGACGTAGCGCACGGCGGATTTACACGGTAGAAACAACACGCTGGAGAGAGCGCTCTCACACGCGGACGCCGATGCGCCGCCGGCTCCTCCCACACCCCATCCACCGTGTACCTCACCCGCCCGCACGATCGAGAGGACGCACCCGTATGACGATCCAGTCCGAGCATTCCGTGAGGCGGTGGTCGAGCCGTCGCAACGTCGGCAGGGCGTTCGTGCTCAGCCTGGCGCTGACGACCGCCACCGCCTCGATGGGGACAGCGGCCGGCGCGACCCCGCCCGGGTTGAACGGCGGGTCGCAGGACCTGGGCCCCAACGTCACCGTGTTCGACCCGAGCACGCCGGTCAGCGAGATCCAGGCGAAGCTGGACGCGACCTACGCCAAGCAGGTCGACAACGAGATGGGTACCGCTCGGTACGCCTACTACTTCAAGCCCGGCACGTACGGCACGGCCGACCAGCCGCTGCAGTTCAAGGTCGGCTACTACACCGAGATCGCCGGCCTGGGCGCCAACCCGGGCGACGTCGTCATCAACGGCAAGGTCGAGGTGTACAACCGCTGCCTCGAGAACGGCGGCACCAGCAACTGCCTCGCGCTGGTCAACTTCTGGCGCACGCTGTCCAACCTGTCGATCAACGTCAACGGCAAGGGCCAGGACGGCTGCCGCGGCTCGGCCAACTTCTGGGCCGTGTCGCAGGCCGTCTCGCTGCGGCGCCTGAACGTCACCGGCGGCAACCTGTCGCTGATGGACTACTGCACCGCCGGCCCGCAGTACGCCAGCGGCGGCTTCATCGCCGACTCCAAGGCCGGGACGATCGTCAACGGCTCGCAGCAGCAGTGGCTGACCCGCAACAGCCAGGTCGACAACTGGTCCAACGGTGTGTGGAACCAGGTCTTCTCGGGCGTCGTCGGCGCCCCGGACGACTCGGCGTTCCCGAACCCGCCGTACACCACCATCGCGCAGACCCCGATCAGCCGGGAGAAGCCGTACCTCTTCGTCGACGCCAAGGGCAAGTACAACGTCCGCGTCCCGTCGGCGCAGAAGAACACCAGCGGCACCTCCTGGGCGAACGGTGAGACGGCCGGCCGCACCATCCCGCTGTCGGACTTCTACGTCGCCAAGCCGGGCGACTCGATCGCCAAGATCAACCTGGCCCTGCTCGCCGGCAAGAACCTGCTGCTCACCCCGGGCATGTACGACGTCGGCCGCAGCATCGAGGTCCGCTGGCCCAACCAGGTGGTCCTCGGCATCGGGCACGCCACGCTGACCGCGGTCAACGGCGCCACCCCGCTCGACGTCGCCGACGTCCCGGGCATCATCGTCGCGGGCGTCACCATCGACGCCGGCCTCAAGGAGTCGAAGGTCCTGCTGCGCGTCGGCAAGGAGCACGGCTGGGGCTTCAGCGACCCGAAGAACCCGACCACGCTGTCCGACGTGTACTTCCGCGTCGGCGGCCCGCACATCGGCAAGACCGACACCGCGCTCGAGGTCAACAGCGACAACGTGCTCATCGACCACACCTGGGTGTGGCGCGGTGACCACGGCGTCGAGGGCTTCACCGGCGGCGTCAACGGCGACAACCAGCGCTGGGCCACCAACACCGGCCGCTACGGCGCCGTCATCAACGGCGACAACGTGACCGCGACGGGCCTCTTCGTCGAGCACTTCCAGAAGTACAACACCGTCTGGAACGGCGAGCGCGGCACCACGATCCTGTACCAGAACGAGCTGCCGTACGACCCGCCGACGCAGGCCGACTGGATGAACGGCAGCGTCAAGGGCTACGCCGGTTACAAGGTCAACAACAAGGTGAAGACCCACAACCTGTACGGCGCGGGCGTGTACGTCTTCAACCAGAACAACCCGTCGATCCAGACCGAGAACGGCTTCGAGGCCCCGAACACCCCGGGCGTCAAGCTGCACCACATCATGACGGTCAACCTGAGCGCCGGCGTCATCAACCACGTCGTCAACGGCGTGGGCAACGCGGCCGACACCACCATGATCGGCGTGCCGATCTACCTGGCGGACTACCCCGTCGCGTAACACCCCGCACCACCAACGGTGGGCTCATCGCGATCAGCGATGGGCCCACCGCTGTGTTTTCTGAAAGTTACGCCCGTCCCCGCTGGCCGCGAGGGCGCTCCCTTTACACCCCGCCGGGCGGCGTGGAACCATGCGGCGGCGGTTGAGAGCGCTAACATCGCAGGCGGGAGGCCCGGTGGCCGAGACCATCGTCGGGACGGCCGAGCTCGTCGCGGCGGCCCAGGCCGGCGACCGGGCGGCGCTGGAGGAGCTGACCGCCGCGCACCTGCCGCTGGTGTACAACGTGATCGGCCGCGCCCTGAACGGCCACGCCGACGTCGACGACCTCGTGCAGGAGACGATGGAGCGGGTCGTGCGCAACCTGCGCGGCCTGCGCGAGCCGGAGCGGTTCCGCTCGTGGGTCGTCGCCATCGCGTACCGCGAGATCCAGCTCCATCTGCGCAAGGCCCGCCGGCTGGGGTTCCCGCGCCGGCAGGAGGCGCTCGCCGAGGTGCCCGACCCGGCCGGTGACTTCGCCGAGCGCACCGTCACCGAGCTGGTGCTCACCGGGCAGCGCCGCGAGCTGGTCGAGGCGACCCGCTGGCTCGACGACGGCGACCGGCACCTGCTCGCGCTGTGGTGGCACGAGGCGGCCGGCGACCTGACCCGCACCGAGCTCGCGGCCGCGCTCGGCATCGGCCAGCCGCACGCCGCCGTCCGCCTGCAGCGCATGAAGGCGCAGCTCGAGACGGCCCGAGCGATCGTCCGGGCCCTCGCGACGAGCCCGCGCTGCGATGGCCTCGAGACCGTCGTCGACGGCTGGAACGGCGTGGCCCGGCCGCTGTGGCGCAAGCGGCTGTCCCGGCACGTCCGCGAGTGCACCGGCTGCGGCGGCCACCGGCACGGGCTCATCCCGCCGGAGCGGCTGCTGCACGGGATCGGCGCGGTCGCCGTGCCGGCCGTGTTCGCGAAGGCGGCGCTGCCCGGCACGTCCCTGCTCGGCTCACTGCAGCAGCTGTTCCAGCACAAGGCGGCCGCGGTCGCGACCGTGGCCGTGGTGGCGGGCGGCGGCTTCGCGTACGCGGTGTACGAGACGCCGGACGGGCGCGAGACGCCGGCCGTGTCCGCACCGCAGGCACCCGCACCCTCGGCCACCTCCCCGGTGCCGCCGGCCGCTCCTTCCACGGCCCCGCCGGCCCGCACCACCGGCGAGATCTTCGTGTCACCGACCGGCGCGGACACCGGTGACGGCTCGATCGACCGCCCCCTGGCGACGCTCTCGGCGGCGGTCGCGCTGGTACGGCCAGGGCAGACCATCACGCTGCGGGGCGGCACCTACCGGCCCGCCGACCCGGTCACCATCACGACCAGCGGCACCGCCGAGCAGCGGATCACGCTCACCAACTACCGCGACGAGGCACCCGTGATCGACGCCTCGCGCATCCCCGCCGACAAGTGGGCGATCACCCAGCGGGCGGACTACTGGACCGTGCAGGGCCTGGAGATCAAGGGCTCCCGCAGCCACGCGTACGTCTGTCTCTCCTGCAAGCACGACGTCTTCCGCCGCCTGTCCGTCCACGACAACGTGGAGTCGGGCCTCACCCTGCGCGACGACGGCACCGTCGGCAACCAGGTCCTGGACAGCGACTTCTACCGCAACCGCAACCCCGCCGACCAGGGCCAGACCGGCATCGGCCTGGGCGTGAAGTTCGGCGACGGCGACGGCAACCTCATCCGCGGCTGCCGCGCCTTCGACAACGCCGACGACGGCTTCGACCTCGGCGACTTCCGCAGCCCGGTGACGCTGGAGTACAACTGGGCCTTCGGCAACGGCGTCAACCGCTGGGGCGCGCGCGACTGGCAGAGCAACGGCAACGGCTTCACGCTCGGCGGCGGCAGCCCGCCCGCCGCGGCCGCCCACCGGCTCCGGCACAACGCCGCCTGGGACAACGTCCATCACGGCTTCACCGACAGCGGCAACCGCGCGGCCCTGCAGCTCACCAACAACACCGCCTTCCGCAACGGCGCCACCGGCTTCGCCGTGACCGACGCCCCGGCGACCCTGCGCAGCTCCGTCTCGATCGACAACGAGACCGCGGTGCGCGCCAACGCCGCCGTGCAGTCCAGCCGCAACACCTGGGACGAGGGCACCTGGACGAGGTCGATGTTCCGCACCACGGACCCGGTCACCGCCGAGTCCCCCCGCTCGCCCGACGGCTCCCTGCCCCCGACCTCGTTCCTGACCACCGGCAACGGCATGGGCGCCTCCATGTCCGGCGGCGACTGACCCGGCCCGCACGGGCCGCCCCGCCGGTTCAGCCGCAGCGGATCGTTCTCGACGCTCATCGTCAACCACTTCCACGGCGCCGCCGCCAGGGTCGACCCGCCGCGACCGCGTTCGCGAACCGCCGCCCGCACCAGGTCGTCGAGGTGAACGCCGCCATCCCGGCCCTCACGTAGCCCGCCGTCACACCCGCGCGCGCCACGCCATCGGCAACGTGAAGGACACCTCACCGCCCGAGCCGGACTCGCCCGGCGGTCCCCTCTATGCTCGCGCAGTGACTGTCGCCGCCACCGATTGCGTGTTCTGCGACATCGTCTCGGGCCGCGCCCCGGCGATCGTGATCTACCAGGACGAGCACGCGATCGCGTTCCCGCCCATCCGCCCGGCCGCCGTCGGCCACACGCTCGTAGTCCCGCGGCATCACCTCCGCGACTTCTGGGACGGCCGGCCCACCGAGGTGGCGCCGGTGGCGGCGGCGGCCGCGGTCGTCGGCTCGGCGATCCGGCGGGCGCTTCGGCCCGAAGGGATGAACCTCATCAGCTCGGCCGGTGCCGTCGCCACCCAGTCGGTCTTCCACCTGCACCTGCACGTCATTCCGCGCTGGTCGGACGACCGCATGGGCCCGATCTGGCCGACCAACCCGCCGCAGGAAGCACCCTCACGAGAGCAGGTGGCAGCGCTGATCCGCGCCGAACTGGCCGGTTCCTGACCAAGCGCCCCGGCTCAGGCGGCGAAGGCGGCCAGAACGACGAAGACCAGGTCGACCAGGGCCACACCACCATAGAATGCGACCAGGGTTGGTGAGCCGACCGCGGCCGGCCAGAGGATCCGCGAGCGGTACCGTGTCGCGTTCATCGACAGCGGCTCCACGTCGTCCTCGGCGCGGCGGACCGCGTCGTAGAGCCGCCGGTACAGCCGCTCCTGACGAAGCAGGAAGCCGTCGACGCCCCAGAATGCGATGAGCGGCAGCAGCGCGCTCACGCCCACCAGCCAGCTCCCGCGCTCGGCTGACACGGCCAACAAGGCGGTGGTCATGGTCACCAACCAGCCCTTGACCAGGAACGACATGGTGCTCATGCGGTCGATGACGCCTTGCAGGAATTCCAGGTGCTTGATGTGCAACGTTTCGGACGCGCCCGTCATCGTCATCATCCTTCCGGGTTGTCGGATGCGCGGTTGTCACCCATCGAACTGACATCGATACTGTGCGGATGGAGGCTGAGCAACGGTTCGGACCCGAACTCCGCCGGCTTCGCCACGACTCTGACCTCTCGCTGAGCGACCTGGCCGGACGCGTCCACTACAGCAAGAGCCACCTCAGCAAGGTGGAGAACGGCGACAAGGCGCCGTCGGAGGCGCTTGCCCGGCAGTGCGACGCGGTGCTGCGCGCCGGCGGTGCTCTGCTGCGCCTCGCCGTGCCGGTACCGGCGCGGACGGATCGGGCTCCCGCGGACGCGGCGCCGGCACGGACCCGGGACGAGCGCTGGACGCTCACCCTCACCGACGGCGACGGCCGGCTGGCGGTCGGACCTGACGGCACACCGAGCGAACTGGAGGTCAACCGCTGGGCGGTGCCCGATGCCGGCCGGGCCGGACGGCTGCCCGAGGGCACCGTCGAGATGTTCGGCGTGATCCTCGGCGATCTGCGCAGACTCGGCCAGTGGCAGCCGCCGGCGGTGGTCCTCCCCGGCGTGCTCGCACACGCGGCCACGCTGCGCTCGCTGGCCGGCCGGGTCACCCCCGCCGAGCGTCCGGCGGTGCTGGTCATGGCGTCCCGGTTCGCCGAGTACGCCGGCTGGTGCCTGCAGGAGGCGGGTGACGACCACGGCGCGCTGACGTGGACCGCTCGGGCCGCCCGACTCGCCCTCGACGCCGGCGACGATCAGTTCGCCGCATACGCCGACGTGCGGCGAGCACTCGTGGCGCTCTACCGCCATGATGCCGTCGAGACGGTCGCCCTTGCCCGGCGCGGCGCACAGGCCGCCGCCGACCACCGCATCCGCGGGCTTGCCGTGCAGCGGGAGGCGCAAGGTCACGCGCTCGGTGGCGACGAGCGCGCGTGCCACCGCGCGCTCGACCGCGCCGCGGAGCACCTGTCGCTCGCCGCCGCGCCGGACGGCACCCCGGTCATCGGCACCTCCACCCTGACCGATCCCGTCGCGATGGTCCGCGGCTGGTGCCTGTACGACCTCGGCCGTCCGGAAGCCGCCGCGGAGACGCTCGAGCGCGAGCTGGGCAAGGTGCCGCCGGGCGCCCTGCGGACACGGGTCCGGTTCGGCGCCCGGCTGGCCCTGGCATACGCCGATGCCGACGAGGTCGAGCAGGCCTGCGCGACGGTACTGCCGCTGCTCGGCCCGGCCGTCCACGTCGACTCCGCCACCGTGCGGGCGGACCTCGACCGACTGAGCCGGGCGCTGCGCAGGCAGCACCTGAAGACCGCCGTACGCGAGCTGTTGCCGCGGTTGAACGCTGTGCTGCATACCGCCAGCATTGCTTGACGAAACCGCCGGCTGCAGGCGTTTCCCGTTGCCTACCCGATGGGAGAAAGGCAACTCCTTCTGTGCCCGCCCACTGCTGCTCGACCGTAGGTGCATCCCAAACACCTAATGGTCGAGGAGGTGTTTCCTCATGGAGTCGCACGGCATCATCGTGGCCCTCGTCCACGCCCTGCTCGCCGCATTCGCCTGCTGACGTCAGCTCGCATGGCCGGGGTCGCCCCGGCCATGCGACCACGCCAATCCGTACGCGTATCCCTGCCGGAGATTTCGGAACGTGAGATGCACTTCACCGAACCGATCGACGTCGAGAACGTTTTCCACCGCCGGCTCGGCGTCCACCATTCTCGGCGGCACACCGTCGACCCGGGAAACCACCGGCGGAACAGCAGCAGAGTCGAACCTTACATTGACGTCGAGCGCTCGCACGGGAACCAGAGGCTGCATCACATAGTGCGGGACCATCGGCTGACCCGGCGGCAGGGTGAGCCGGATCGCGTAGTCGTGCGTCGCGCCGGCGTCGAAGCTGCGCGGCAGTTGGATGAAGTAGATGAAGTGCTCGGGCGAGGGCTGCACCCGTTCTCGGATGTTGCCGCCGTAGAGGAGCTCCAGGTTGAGATCGTGTGCCACCCCGTCCGACGTGCTGCGCGGCACGGTGAACCGGCAGAAGATCTCCTCTACGCCGTCGCCGGTCATGACGATGCTGCGGTGTTCGGTGATCTCGGGCGCGGGGCCGTCGAGGCGCAGCAGTGCCCGGACCGAGGCGACCTGCCAGCGCTCGACGCCGCGATCGGAGCTGTCGCCGACCGCACTGACCGCGGCCTTCTGGGCAAGCACCTGGAACGCATGGTCGACCCGGCGCCGAGCGGTGCGCTCATGGCAGTGCAGTTGACCGGCCAGCCAACGCTCACGGGCGGCCAGGTCGCGGTGATCGGCCGCGGGATGCAACGCGAGCGCGGCCGCGACCGCTGGCCACGTGTCGTCCGCCTCGTCGCGCAGCAGCGCACCGAGTGTTTCGGCGAGCTTCAGCCGCGCCGCCGCGCCACTGTCGGAGTCGGTCACGCCGCACAGGTCGCGCAGCTGGTGACCGAGCTTGGCGGGAAAGCTGGGATGCCGCGTCGCGCGGCCCTTGCGCAAAGCGCACAGCTCGTTCAGCAGCTGGGGCAGGTCGGCGTGCACGGTCTACTCCTTGTCCGCTTCGGCGTTCTGGCCAGCGACTGGCCAGAAGATTGGCCACTCGTTGTCCACAATTCGGTGCAACATGTGATCCGACGTGGTCATACGGGGAGCCAAGCGTCGCACGTCTCATCCATCTGAGGAAATCCGTAAATATGATCCACTACCACCTTTCCGTCCGCTGTTCGGTGGTCGTTCGACGAGTAGGACCCCCCATCCCGAGACCCTGATTTTCCGTCCGGCAATGCAGGACCCGCCGAAAACCGCTTGTTGGCATCGGACTGCCACTGCAAGGCTGTCGACGCGGTCCATACCGTGCCACAGCACCGGATCCTTGAATCGGCAACGCCGTGCGCGGCGATCCGCGACCTGACGGTGTTCGCCAGAAAATGAAAAGCCCTCACGCCGCACCGATATCCGCCGGCGCTGTTTCGCTGCGCCCGGACGCCCACCGGAAGGTGCACCAATGATCGACATCGTGGTCAACTACCGAACGTCGGACGAACCGCTGGCCGCACTGCTCATCGACCAGGCGCTCGCCAAGCGCATCGGCGGCCGGGTCTTCCGCGACTACAGCTCGATCCGGCCCGGCCAGCGATATTCGTCGCGGATCTGGACCGCTATCGACCAGTGCCAGGTCTTCGTGGCGGTCATCGGCAGCCGCTGGCTGCAGAAGGACGACGACGGCCGGCGCCGCATCGATGACCCGGCCGACTTCGTCCGCCGCGAGATCGCCAAGGCCCTGCAGCGGGGTATCCCGGTGGTGCCGGTGCTGATCGGCAAGGCGAGTCTGCCGAAGCCGGAGGACCTGCCGGAGGACCTGAGCGGGCTTCCGGCGCACCAGTACCGCTGCGTCCGCATCCGCGGCGCCGAGCACGAGGTCGAGCGGCTCGCCGATGAACTCATCGCGCTGCTGGACGACGAGCCGTCGAACGGGGAGGAGACCGGCACGGCCGCCGCCGGGGGCAGGCCGAGCTCGACGGTGACGAACGTCTTCGAGGGCACCGTTCACGCCGAGGGCGCCGTGTTCGGCGTCGTCAACAACGGACGGTAGATGCCGCATGCCCATCGAGACGACCGCCGGCGAGGAAACGGACGCCGGCGTCACCGCCCAGGCCGGACCTGACGTCGCCGACACCGCGGACCCGCTGGCGGATGCCGCCGCAGAGCCCCGGGCGCAGTCCGAGGAGCCGGTGCCCGGCGAGCAGGGCGGGGAGTCCACGGCGGAGAAGAGGCCGCCGCACGAGGACAAGGCGAAGAAGGAGGCCGGCGTCGCGAACCAGGTGACCGACGCCGTCTGGACCTTCTATCGCGGTCCTGTGGCCTTCACGTACAACACCTTCAACGGCGCCGTCACCGCACCGGGCTCCACTTTCGGAGTTCGGGAAGGGGCCGGGCCCCGCTCGGGCGGCCACCGCAAGGTGACCGGCCGGATCGGCGACGAGCACGCCGCGGCCACCGTCCGTCGGTACGCGGCGCCGCCCTGCTTCGTCGAGGCCCAGGCGAAGCTGCGCACGCACCACGTGGTCGTCGTCGAAGGCCGCCCCGGGACGGGCCGGCGCTCCGGCGCGATCAACCTGCTGCGCGAGGTCACGCGAGAGCCGCTCGTGGTCCTGTCGCCGACGCTCTCGCTGCGCGAGCTGGCCGAGCGCGCCTACGACAGCGGCTTCGGCTATCTCATCCTCGACCACGTCTACGAGCAGCGGCGGGTCGACCTCGAGTTCACCTGGGCCAACGTGCAGGAGAACATCGAGCGGGCCGGCGCGTTCCTGGTGATCACCAACTCGTGCGTGGGTGGCACGGCCAGTAGCGCGGTGCCGCACATCGCCTGGGACCTGCCGTCGGCGGAGGCGGTGCTCCGGGCGCAACTGGGACCGCGCGAGGACCTCGACACGATCGTGCACGACGTGCTCGCCGCGTTCGGCGACGACGCCGCGCCGGCGAAGCTGGCGGCAGTCGCGCGCCTGATCCGCGACGACAATCTGTCGGTCGAGGAGGCGCTGAAGAAGCTCGACGAGAGCGCCCGCCGCCAGGTGCTCGAGTGGTTCGCCGGCCGGCCCGCCCACCGGGACGTCGTCGCCGCGGCTGCCCTGTGCTTCCTCGAAGGCACGGACATACGGACGTACGAGGTGCTGCTCGACGATCTGCACGAGGTGCTGGCCGGCCGCGTCTCCGGCAAGCGGGCCAAGGCGCAACTGCGCAAGCGGGACGCGGACATGTTCGGCGAGCGCGAGACCCGGCTGCACGGCACTGGCCTGCTGCAGATGCGCAGCGAAACGTGGAACGGCGCACCGATCGAGATCGTCGCATTCAAGGACGACGCCTACCGCCGGTACGTGCTCGCGGAGCTCTGGCGCACGCAGACGAACCACTTCTGGGACTCGGTTTGCGAGTGGCTCACCGAGGCGGCGGTCAGCCGGTTCGCGGAGAGTCACACCGCGGTGGCGAGCGGGCTGGCCTGGCTCGCCTGCTCCAGCGTCAACGAGACGCAGCGGTGCTACCTGGAGCCCTGGTCGGCCGCGACGACCGGCTGGCCGGGCCAGGTCACCGCGGCATACGCGCTGTGGTTCATGTGCCACCGGGATGAGCTGGCGTCCATCGCGCTGCAGACCGCGGTGCGCTGGGCCCGCAGCGGCGACAGCGACCAGCGGTGGACCGCGGCGTTCGCGCTGGGCGGCGAGCTCGGGATGTTCTTCCCCTCCGACGCCGTCAACCGGCTCTGGCAGCTCATGACCCGGGACACCGACCTGTGGGTGATCGGCTGCGCGTCGATGGCGGCGCTGTTCGCCACGCTGAGCGACGACGAGGACGGCGACCCGGTGACCGTGCTCAACCTGCTGGGCAAGAAGATGACCGACTTCGGCACGGGCGCCGGACCGGCCGACCGCAAGGGCCCGGTTCCTGCTGTGCAGCTCATGCGTCTGCGCACGCTGACGATGACCGCGGCCCTGTCGGTCGTGTCCGCCAGCAGCATCCGCACCGGCCGCCCGGCGGTGGCCGAGTACCTGGCCCGCAACCGGCGGCGCGCGGCGACCGGCGCCGAGCCCCTGGCCGGCAACCGGCGACGGATGGCGATGATCGCCCGGATCTGGGCCGGTGTGCTGACGTTCCGCCCGCTGCGCTGGGAGGCGTTCTTCGCGCTGCGGCTGGCGCTGCACGCGCTGCGCGACATCGACGAGGACTACCTGGCAACGTCCCGCGATTTCGGCACCGCCCTCGCCGAGGCGCTACCCGAGGCCGAGCGCCGAACGTTCAAGGACGCGTTCATGCAGGTCGACGAGCGGGCCCGGAAGGGGCGCAAGGAGCCGCTCGCCGAGGTGCTCGTCGCCTGCATCGAGGCCATCACGAGAAAGATCCATTCCGGAGGTGTTCGTTGAGTTCCGCCGTCTACCCGATTCTTGAGCGCCGGTCCTTGGACCCGGCGGAGAAGGCCCGCTGGTTCGGTAGGAAGAACCGCAAACTCGACGACCTTCCGCGCCCCGCCGCTCATCAGTCGCTGGTGTACCTCGTGGCCGGCGACCTCGTCGTCGACGACGGGCAGATGTCGATGGCCGGCGAGCAGATCGTCAACGCCACCAATGTGAGCGTCGTGGACATGCGGCGCGACGCGCTCGTCGTGGTGCGCATCGACATCCCCTCGGCCGATGCCTCGTACTTCGAGGTGCTGGTGACCTTCCGCTGCACGGTGGACGATCCGGTGGCGGTGGTGGGCGGCGGCGTCAACGCGTCCGAGGCGCTGCAGGGGCATCTGAAGGCGCACAACCGGATCTTCGAACTCGGCCTGGGGTACAAGCTGACCGAGGTCAACGAGGTGCGCCGGATGGTCAGCGCGCAGGTACGGGCCTACCTGACGCACGTGCCGGCCCGGGTGTCGGGCATGCAGGTCCGGTTCGCCAACGTCGAGGTGAGCAGCCCGAAGGAGCTCATCGACTTCGAGGGCAACGTACGCAGCAAGACGTTCGCGAACAAGCTCGACCAGCAGGAGGCGGAGTACCTGCAGCAGAAGGACGCCGGCTCCGCGGCGCACCACCAGGCGATGGAGAGCGGCCGGCGGGACCACGAGATCGACCTCGACGGCAGGTCGCACCGGCACGACCTGCGCAAGGCGTCCGCGTCCGCCGCGCAGGACCTGGAGCTCGACGGCTGGTCGCACGCGCACGGGCTGCGCAAGGCGTCCGCGGACGTCGAACACGAGCTCGACATGGTGCAGCAGCGCGGCGCGGTCGCCCGAAGCGAGTTCGACCGGAACGTGGAAATGCTCAACGGCGACCCGAAGCGGGCCTTGCTGGCCGCGTACGCCGCGGGCCAGCTCGACGCGCAGGGCCTGTCGGTCGGGCTGAAGGCGATCGACGACAGCCTTCGCGACCAGGCCGTCCACGTGGCGCAGCAGGAGCGCGACGAGAAGCTCGCGCTACAGGCAGCGAAGCTCGAGGAGCGGCGCATCGAGCGCGGCTGGCAGCGCGAGGACAGCGACCGCGAGGCGGAGCTCAAACACCGTGAGGAGGTGCAGGCACGGGTCGACCGCCTGCGCCGCGAGAAGGAGAAGCGCGAGGACCAGCTGCGCAAGGAGCAGATCGACCGGGACGACAAGCTCCGCGAGGAGCAGGCAGGCCGGGAGGACCAGCAGCGGCTCAACAGCATGCGCTTCGAGATTCTGAAGCAGATGGCCGCCCAGGGTCACTTCAACACCACGGATCTCGGCGGTGGCAGCCTGTTCGCCGAGGTCATGCGCATGCCGCAGGCGGAGGTCGAACAGCGGCATCAAGACGCGGTGGGCAAGCGTGTTGCGGAGCAGCTCGAGAGTGGCGGGGTGCGTGAGGAGGATGAGTGAGACAGTCCTGATCCGCTCGCAGGCCGACGAGGACACCGTCGAGCTGCAGCACGAGCCGTACCGGCCGGCGAAACCAACCCGGCGCGGCCCCGGATACCTGCTGCGCCAGATCGCGGGGGTCGACGAGACGATCCTCGACTGGGTGCCGGAGGAGCGCCACCGGTACAGCCGCCTCGGCGCGATCGTGCTCAACACCGGGCTGATGGCGGCGCTGTCGATGCTGGCCCTGCTCGGGTCGCACGACGTGCCGATCGCGGCGCTGGTGCCGGCGGCGCTGTTGTGGGGATACGTCGTCCTCACGTTCGACCGGTGGCTGATCACCGATACCCACGGCTCCAGCGGGATGGGCACCGGGAAGTTCCTCGCCCGGCTCGCCATCTCGATTCTGATGGGGCTGGTCGTCGCCGAGCCGTTGCTGCTGTGGATGTTCAGCTCGGACGTGCACACCCAGATCGGCAAGGACCGCACCACGCTGCTGGACACCTACGAGAGCACCCTCAAACGGTGCAACCCGCTGTCCGGTGAGCCGCCGGCGGACGCGTCCGGCTGCACGAAGGAGTACATCCTGAACGTCCCCGGATCGCCGAGACCACTGCTGGACAGCAAGAAGGCGGCGGAGGACGAACGAACCAAGATCAACGCCGCTATCGCCGACATCGACACCGAGATCAAGCGCCGGGAGGACCTCGCCCGCCTGGAATGCAACGGCACCCCGGGCCGGGGCCTGACAGGACGTGTGGGCGAGGGCCCGAACTGCAAGCAGCTTCGTCGCGAGACGGCCGAGTACGTCGCGTCCAGCAACCGGCCCCAGCGGCAGGGCGAGCTCAACGCGGTCAACGCCAAGATCGCCGACATCGACGCCCAGATCAGCACGGCGAGCCAGGGGTACGCCGAGGCCGCCAGCAAGGCGATCAAGGAGAAGGTCGACGCCAAGGAGGAGAAGCTGGAGACGCCCGGCCTCCTCGACCAGGTGCGCGCGCTGAGCCAGCTCGCCGATCAGAACACGTTCGTGCAGCTCCAGTCCTGGCTGCTGCGACTGCTCCTGGTGGTCCTCGACGCACTGCCGGTGATCGCCAAGCGGCTCAGCCGGCCGACGACCTACGACGGTCTGCTGTCCCGGCAGCTCACCATCAGCGACAAGCTCCACCACAAGACGCTGAAGAGCCGCAGCGACCAGGCGCTGGGGGACCTCGACGTGCAGATCCAGGAGACCGAGCACAAGATCCGGGTGCGGCGGGAGCGCATCGAGGAGCAGGGCCGCGACGCCGAGGCGGACCGCCAGGCCACCCTTGACGCGCAGATCGAGGAGCTGGCCCGCCGGCTGCGGGGAGACAGCTAACTGGGGAGGGGGGTGGTCGGGCGCTGGGTCCGACACCACGGGCGGAGCCGCCGCGGCAGGACGCGGCGCGGCGACGGCGGGGACAGGCCCGGCCCGGTCGAGGCGGGCGACCGC